>JAYWHB010000173.1:0-12980 GCA_043777915.1 Deinococcales bacterium | reverse complement strand
CAATTGCCGCATGGTTGCCACCACGCAAAATCTCTGGCACGGTCAAACCATTCCACTCGAGCGGACGGGTATATTCTGGGTAATCTAAAATCCCACTCGAGAAACTGTCCTCGATATGCGAAGCCGCGTCGCCTAAAACATTCGGTAATAACCGCGCCACTGCCTCGAGCAGACAAGCCGCCGCCGCTTCACCGCCCATCATTACAAAATCCCCTAAACTGACTTCTCTTGTCACCAAACTTTCAATTCTCGAGTCAAAGCCTTCGTAACGCCCGCACAAAATAGCAAGGTGTTTTTTGGTGGAGAGTTCTTCTGCCATTTTTTGGTCAAAACGCTGACCCGCAGGTGAAAGCAAAATAATCTCATCGGCTTTTACTGCCTCGAGTGCCTTAGCCATCACATCCACCCGCAGCACCATCCCCGCCCCGCCGCCATACGGTGTGTCATCTACAGTTCGGTGCTTATCGGTAGTAACACCACGAATATCCAGAATCTCCACCTCGAGTAAACCTTTTTGTATGGCTTTACCAAGAATGGCTTCCTTTGTCCAAGGCTCGAGCAGGGCTGGAAAGAGGGTCAGGATGCTAAATTTCACGCCGAATTTTTATCCATTGTTTGAATCAAGGTTTTTGAACGGACTTCAAAATGATGCAGCAACATCTCGAATTCATGCTCAAGATTTTCGCGTTCTGGATGCTCGAGTGGTAAACGCGGTAATTTTTGCGATAAGGTTTTGAAGTTTTTTCCCCAAACATTCATTTCATCAATCACAAAATTGAGTTCTGGACTCAAGAGCGAATGAATGGGTAATTCTAAGGTTTCTGATACCTGAATCATGGGTTTAGTCTAGCCCAATTTTAGGCATCGAACAAACCGCTAATCGGTTCGATTTCTATTTTCCCAGTCTTAATCTGCACATACGGCGCTTGCAGAGGCACTAGCACTTCTTTGTTGTTGTAACTGACCACCAGAATGTCGCTTGTGCCAGCGTCCATCATGCTTTTTAAGACCCCTAGACTCGAGCCATCTGGTGTGACGACTGGCAATCCAATTAAATCATGGTAAAAGTGTGTGCCTTCGGGTAATTTAATCGCGGTTTTCTCGGCGTAAACCTCGAGTCCGCGCAGTTCATCGGTCAAATGACGTTGGGTGTAGCCCGCAATTTTAAGAATCACCACATTGTTAAAAATCTCGAGTTTACGAACATTTACCCAACCATGATGCTCGAGCCAAACTTTTTTTAGTCCTTGCAGGTGACTGGGGTCGCCACTGTTTCGCAGTTTCATTGCGCCGTCTTTGCCAAAGGCTTGGGTGAAATGCCCAATTGAAATTAAATCCTCGGGAATCTCGAGGGTAATGTCAGCCTCATTCATGTTCAGGGGCAGAACCTCATTCATGTTCGGGTTTACTGGACGCACCAGCCACATCCACTTGAACCCGTTCTCGAGGTCCTGCCGCTGCCCTGGCAATGGTACGAATCGCTTGGATGACCCGTCCTTGTCTGCCAATCACCCGTCCTTCTTCGCCTGTCGCACAATGAATGATGTAATTATCGCCGCTTGCTTCGACATGCACGGCAGAAGCGTTATCCACTACTTTACTGGCTAAGTAAGCCACGAGTTCTTTGGTCATAGGCGAAAGTTTATCATGTTCGAGGCTCTAAAACTCGAGCAAAATCGCCTTGGCTTAATAGAGTGTCGCACCCGATTTGGTTTTGAGTAGCTCGAGCAAAGCTGTATCGGGGCTTAGGGTATTGGGATGATGTGCCGTGAAATGTTCTTGGATGGTACGAATTGTGCCATAACGGGTTGCGCCATTGACGATGCTATCTGATAAGAAACCGCGTAGAAACGTCAGTTCAGTGGGTGTAAAAACGTTATTCTCGAGCGCCTCGATTTGTAAAAAAGCACTCATTCTAAAACCATTTCCGACCAAACGGGCAAACAAATTGGTGGATTCGGTTTTGAGGTCGCTTGGAAACTTGATGTTCTTATCTTCGTTCCATTCCTTATCCAGCACCCCTCGTCCGTAACCAATAAAGTAAGAGTAGTGCATCATAAACTTAGGCGTTTGATACTCGACTCGAGTCGGACGGGTCAGGGCTTTGACGTTGGCTTCGGGCAGTGTGCCTTTGCTGACCAAACGAATTAAGGTCATGAAGGCATTGTGGTTAAACATCCGCTCTTCGATTAACGAAGCGACCATATACTCAGCGACTTTGGTGGCATTCGAGCCACTGATTCGAGCAAAACTTGGGTCGAAGGTAAAACCAATCCAAAACCATGTTAAACGCAGCGCCTGTTCTTCTGTGCCTGCGGCTCTGGCGGCATCAATGCTGTTTAAGGCAAATTCTGGATAGCCAAGTTTGCGTAAATTCTCTCTAAACGACCCGACCGCCCCCGTAGACTCGAGCATGGTGCGTCCCATATCACCAATTTCCCACGGGTTGGCAGGCAAGAACTCGACATCACCTCGGGCTTGGCTAAAGGCAAAATTAGGGTCGGTCTCGAGGTACTTAAAGGCAATGCCATCCGAGAAAAATTCTTTTAAACGCCCAAGGGTTTGTAGGCGCATCATGTGCTGACCCAACAAGGCACTTAAGAACTTATGGCGATTAAAGTCATCCATTGCCCCACACGCCAAATGCGGATTGATGCCGTCTGCCGTACACGTTCCAAGAAGCGGTACTCGAGTCATGGATTTGGCAGCCACATACATTTTCCAAAAAGTTTGATTGTTTGGGTTCTCGAGGTATTCATCTTGTAAGGCGTACCACTCGAGTTTACGTTCCGGTTTTGGGTCGTGGGCAATATCAGCAATCCAATCGTTAAATGTGCCTTCGTTTGTTCCGTGATGCAGGTCGGCACTCCAAAGCGGGTATAAAATTCCGGTTTGCAAATTGCGTAAATTCAAAGCATTCGGGTTCGCCCCAGCCAAATTAGAGCCTTTGACCAAATCCAGCAGTTCATCACGGGCTTTTTTGGCTTGCTCGAGGGTGCTAATTGGTGTGCCGTACAGCGTCGGCAGCAATGGTTCGAGGCTCTTGGCAAATGCCACATCGCGTTTGGCGCTGGCAATGTGTGGTACATCGGATAAATCTGGCAGAATTTGCGAACCAGATGGTTGAAACGGACGAAATTCTCGAGCTTTGGTGCTGGGCATGTTGTACTGGGTACGAAGTTGGCTAATGGCTTGCACCAGCGCATTGGCTTCGGTGGCACTTGCACCGTCTATGACTGCACGGCGTTTTAAGTCGGTGTCGGTAGAACCAATCCGTGCCAGATCAAAAAAATCTGCGCCGTGACAACCGGCACAAGAACCTTTGGGGTGGCGGGTTAAATCATCATCGCGCCATAACTGGAGGGCAATTCTGTGGGCTTCGGCTGGTGTAAAAGAATCTTGTACCACTTCAGGTGCTTTCCCACACGCCACCAAGCTCAGTGCCGCACAACTCGAGACCAGAAAAAAACGCATGGGATTCATAAAAGCCAGTTTATAAAGTTTTTAATGTTTTGACTGTAAAAAATTCACAACAAAAGGAGCGTATTTCTCGAGATTAGAAAATGCTTCGTGATACTCTTCTCGTTATGTGGAATTCTAAAGCCATATCCAATCCGTTTGGCGTAAGTGTTTTTGGTTCAGCCCAAACAAGAGTTGAACCCGACCATGTTTCGATTATTTTTGCCGTCAGCCGACTCGAAAAAATGCCAGCCGACGCTTTTGCTGCTGCAAAAATAGCTGCCGCAGAAGTTCAAAAGTTTTTGTCGGCTAAGTATTCTGGTTAAAGGTTCAGTGCTTCTAGCCATTGAAATAGCTTAAAGGCGAACCCATAACAAGTTCGCCTTTCTCGAGATTTAATTGTTATTGTTCTACTAAGCGTTAATTTCGACAACCTCAGAAACTTCAATCAAGTCGCCGGGTTCAAATTCATCAAAACCGTTTAAGTTAATGCCGCATTCGTAACCCTGCATGACTTCGCGCACATCGTCTTTGAAACGCTTTAAGCCAGCAATTGTGCCTTTCCAAATTTCTTTTTTGGCACGAATCACTTTGGCTTTGCCGTTTCGCATCAGCTTGCCCTCGAGAACATATGAACCAGCGATATTGCCACCCGCTTTGGGGACTTTAATAATCATCCGAACTTCGGCTTTGCCAATTAAACGTTCTTCAAAGACTGGTTCGATTGTGCCACGAATCATTTTTTGGACATCTTCGATTAACTCATAAATAATGCGGTAGGTCTTAATTTCGACTTTTTTAAGGTCAGCCATTTTCTTGACCCCACCCGATGCGGTCACGCTAAAGCACATGATTTTTGCACCTTCGGCGGTACTGGCAAGCAGCACATCACCTTCGGTTGGCGCACCAATCCCAGCCAGCAGCACATTGACTTCAACATCGGCTTTGTTTTCTCGTGCCAAAATACCATTTAGCGCCTCGAGTGAGCCTTGGGTATCGGCGCGAACCACGAGGGTAACAACCCGTTTTTCTATTTGCACTTCGCCGGGTTTGCCCAACAGTGCCTCGAGTGACATGGCAGCGCTTTGGCTTTGCAAGCGTTTAGCGGCGGCTTTGGCATTGGCGGTGTCTAAGCGTTTTTGCTTAGTGGTTTCGATCAATTCCCGAGCCAGATGTTCGTTTTTAGCTCGAGCCACCAATTCGCCAGCCACAGGTGTTTCGCTAAAGCCAAGGATTTGTACGGCTGTGCCGGGGGTGGCACTGCTGACCCGTTCACCAAAACCATCGGTCATGGCACGAATTTTGCCGTAAAGTTCGTCTACGACCACAAAATCTGAAACCTCGAGTGTACCGCTTTGCACCAAGACAGTTGCCAGAACGCCAGCTTGTTTGTCCACTTTGGCTTCGATAATTACGCCCTTAAATTCGCCTTCTGGGTCGGCACGTAAATCCTCGAGTTCGGCTAAGAGCAAAATATTCTCGAGCAGTTTGTCCACCCCTTCGCCAGTTCGAGCGCTGATTGGCACGGCGATGGTTTCGCCACCAAAGGCTTCTGGCACAAGTTCGACCTGCATTAAATCGGTCATCACTTTGTCCACATTGGCATTCGGCAGGTCTATTTTGTTAATCGCCACAATAATTGGCACTTTGGCGGCTTTGGCGTGGGCAATGGCTTCGCGGGTTTGTGGCATTAAACTCTCAGAAGCGGCAATCACAATCACGGCAACGTCAGCCACACTTGCGCCTCGAGCGCGAATACTGGTGAAGGCTTCGTGACCGGGTGTGTCAATAAAAACGACTTTGCCACCCGAGGTGATGGCTTCAAATGCACCGACGTGCTGGGTGATTCCGCCAGCTTCTTTTTCGGCAACTTTGGTTTTACGAATATAATCTAATAAACTGGTTTTGCCGTGGTCAACGTGACCCATGATCGTCACAACTGGCGGACGATGTGGGATTTCTTTTTGCACCACTGGTTCGGCGGGTGCGGTCTCGACAACTGGGGCTGGTTTATTTTCATCAGCAATCAGGACTTTGACCAGTTCGGCGGTTTCTTCATCAATGGTACTCGAAGCGGTTTTGGCATCCACACCCATTTCGTGCAGAATCTCGAGCATTCGCTTACTATCTACGTTTAAGTCTTTGGCAAGCGCGAAAATGCGAATTTTGGACATACTACCTCCGGGTAGGGCATAGGGTGAAAAGGTAAAAGGGTGAAAAGGTTAAAGGTTTAACTTTTTTTCTTTTTCTTTTTCCCTGCAAAAAAGATTAGTTTCTCATGGAATTCTCGAGGTCTCTAAAGACCTAAATGTTCTTCATAAGGGCTTAAAGTGAGACTCGAGTTCAAGCGCTAAGCGCGGCGCGTCGGCTCGAGAAAGACGCATCAGGGTTTTAGGGGTGTAACAATTGCTGTTTGGGCAAATATAGACACCACGTCCAACCATGCGTCGCTGAACATCCAACTGCCACAAACCCGCACCGTCTTTAGCAAGGCGCAAGACTGTACTTTGTGGCAAACGCGCACGGCAACTCACACAAGTCCGAATTGGAATGCGTTTTCCAGTTTCGTCTTTTTGGGTATGGGGAGCGCGTACAGGTTTCATAGGATGAAGGTTTACCCCTTGACCTCTCTCGAGTCTTTGATTTCACCGTCAGGTGAGGCGCTAAACAGGGCTGCAAAACGGTCACGAGCGCCAGAAGTGTTCTTGCCACCGTCTTGTGAGGCTTTTTCCATAGCGGCATCAAGGTCAGAGACATTGGCGGTTTCTTGTAAATCTATTTTGTAACCTGTCAGTTTAGCGGCTAAACGCACATTCTGACCACCCTTACCAATGGCTAAGGATAATTGGTCGGCAGTGACTGTCACCCTTGCCTCTTTGGTATCGGTGTCAATTTCGATATTGCCAACTTTGGCTGGAGACAAGGCATTTTTAATGAATTCTCTGGCATTGGTGTCAAACTGAATCACGTCTACCCGTTCACGACCAATTTCGGCAGTCACGGCTTGGATTCGGTTGCCTCGGTGTCCGATACACGCCCCAATTGGGTCTACATTGCTGTTGCGGCTGCTGACCGCGATTTTAGAACGCTGACCAGCTTCGCGGGCAATGGCTTTAACTTCGACTGTGCCATCAGCCACTTCGGGGACTTCTTGGCGCAACAAGTGCATCAAAAGCTCTGGCGCACCACGCGAAGCTAAAATACTTGGACCTCGGTTGGTCATGGCGACTTCTTTTAAGTAAATTTTGGTACGAGCGCCACCAATTAAACGCTCACCCGGAATTTGTTCTTTGGGCGGCATAATCGCTTCGCCGCGTCCGAGTTCAACAAAAATATTACCTTTGTTGTCTACTCGAGCCACACTTGCGGTCAATACTTCGCCTTCGCGGTCTTTGTATTCGTTATAGACCACACTGCGTTCAGCTTCACGCATTTTTTGGGTCAGGACTTGCTTGGCGTTTTGCAGGGCAATGCGGCTAAAATTTTCTGGTGGTACAGGAAATTCCATTTCCATGCCGAGTTCGACATCGCCGTCTAACTCGAGCGCGTCCGCCAAGCTAATCTGGGTGTTTTCATCCTCAACTTTTTCAACCACTTCTTTAATGATTAAAACTTCTAACGAACCCGAATCTGGGTCTAGGGAAACCTCGACCCGTTTACCCTGCTCGACTCGTTTCATGTAGGTGTCCTGCAAAGCCTCCTCGAAGGCTTTCACAAGTGCCATTTTGTCCATCCCTCGAGAAATTGCCAGTTCCTCGAGTGCGGTAATAAATTCTTTCTGCTGGTCTTTGGTCATGTTGTTGGGCTGTTGGCATACGCCTCGAGCCTCCTCCTTTTTTTTGAGCTATGGGCTATGAGCTTTGAGCTTTTTGCCTTACCTGTGTCTATCTGGGAATTCGGTTAAATGTGCGTCTATGCCCGCCAAGGCAAAGCTCCGACGTTCTTCTTTATCGCCCTCGAGCGTCACTGCTTCGGGGGTGACTTCGATAATTCTGCCGATAAAACCACCAACACCAGCTACTTTGACTTTGGCTTTAAGTCCAATCATTCTTTCAAAGTGCCGTTGGCGCAATAAAGGGCGCTTGCTGCCGGGCGATTCAAACTCGAGACGGTACTCATTTTGAATTGGGTCAAGTCGGTCAAACTCGAGACTGACCACTCGGCTGGCACGTTCTAAATCGGTCGTGATAACTGGAGTTTCATCGAATTTATCAATCCGAATCAGCACTGTGGTCGTGTGTTTCCCCCCACCCATTTGCACTTCAAGCACTTCGTAACCAAGTGGCTCGAGTACACTTTTTGCAATTTCTGAAATGTCTGCGATAACTCACCTCACTTTTGACTCGAGACTGACTCGAGTGGGTTGTCTTGTCCGAAAAAAAACAAGGCGGGTAAGAAACCCGCCTCGAAGGATTCGAGGAACAACTGCTGTGTACTATAGCGCTTTTTTTGAGGACGAACAACCCATGCGCTTGGCAGGCAACAACCCATGTTTTTAGGTCTCGAGTTTTGGGGTATTGCGTTTAACCTCGAGAATACGTTGTTGGGCTACAAATGCCAGTAATGCAATGGTAATCACGACTGTAAGTCCAATCACCACAAGATTAACCCGTTGCAAAAGCATTGAAATTACACTTAAGCCCAAGGTGGCTGCCCAGAGGGTCACGACGCTACGGCGTTGGTCAAAGCCGCGTTTTAAGAGCATGTGATGCAAATGGTCTTTGCCGGGGGTGTCTGGGCGTACCCCACGCAGGATGCGCCGAATCGTGACTTGGGTGGTGTCTAAAATTGGTACAAGCAAAATCACCACAGGTGCGAGAATACTGGCGGCTGCCCCAACTTTAAGTGTACCAAGCATCGAAACGGCTGCCAAGGTAAAGCCAATAAAGGTTGCACCCGCATCGCCAAGAATAATACGGCTTGGGTTAAAGTTATGGCGCAAAAACCCCAGACACGCTCCCGCCAATGCCGCCAGCAAAAGCGTGGCTGCACCTCTGGTACTAAACTGCGCTGATAATGCCAGTAAGCTCATGGCAGTAATAAATCCCAGTCCGCCGACATTGCCATCTATACCGTCAAGCAAATTGACCGCGTTGGTGATGCCGACCACCCAAAAAACGGTTAGCAGTGCATCTGCCCACATTGGTAGCCAAATAATATCTATACGGATGTTATTGACAATCAGTAAGCCGGCACAAAGCACTTGGACGACAATCCGAAATAGACTTGGCAGTTCAAATTGGTCATCTATAAACCCCACAAGCACCATAATTGCCCCACCAAGCGCAATAGATAAAAGTTGGATATTGACGGTCGCCAGTAAAAGCGGCTTAATTGCAATTGCTAAGACCATTGCGGCAATTACCCCAGCAAAAATCGTTAAGCCACCGACATTGGGCAGGAGTTCTTTATTTAAGCGCCGCTCGTTGGGCTTGTCACCCAGTCCGCGCTCAACGGCAAAATCCCTGACTCGAGGAATAAAAACCCATGTCACAGCCATGGCTGTTAAAAAAATCAGGGTCACGGGCAGAAACCCGACCTCGAGACCACCCATAATCCCAATTGAACTTAAAAACTCGTTCACAATGCCCTATTTTGCTGCAAGAAGATGAGGGCTAGACTCATTATTTAGTTCCGTAGATTCGGTCGCCAGCATCGCCCAGTCCGGGAACGATATAGGCATGGTCATTTAAGTGCGAGTCCAGTGCTGCCACAACAATTTCCACATCTGGATGCGCTTTTTGGACTCGAGCTACGCCTTCTGGAGCAGCAATAATGTTCAGGAGTTTAATCTGGGTTGCGCCAAATTTCTTGACTTCGGTAATCGCATCCACCGCACTGCCACCGGTTGCCAGCATTGGGTCAAGCACAAAGACACGGCGGTCTTGAATGTCTGGCGGTAACTTGGCGTAATAGCGCACTGGTTCTTTACTGGTCGGGTCGCGGTACGTGCCAATATGCCCAACTTTCGCGGCTGGCACGAGCTTCAAAATCCCATCTACCATAATCAGTCCAGCCCGCAGAATCGCCACCAATGCCAGTTTTTTACCCGAAAGCATTTTAACGGTTGCCGTTTCCACAGGGGTCTTAATTCGTACATCCTCGAGTTCAAGGTCACGCATCGCTTCAAACGCCATCAGCATCGTCACTTCGGTAATCAATTCCCGAAAATCCTTACTGCCAGTACGCTCATCGCGTACCAGTGCGAGTTTATGTTGAACCAACGGATGGTTGATAACAGTCAATGCCATGTTGAGAGCATAGCAGAGGAAAGAGGAAGGAGGAAGAGGAAAACAGCATTCGTTTTTCTCTTTCCTCCTTTCTCCTGTTCTTAAACATTACAATTGTTCTTTTTAAGACCAGTGCCTTTTTTAATAATTTCGGCATCCCTTGGCAATTTGCATAAATCAGCTATTTTTAAGCTCAAATTGGTTTTCCATTCGGGAATTTGAATATCAAACTGCATCGTGTTTTTCTCGTCAAAACTCTGAAAGCGGTAAACTCGAGCCGGATTATCCAGCACCCAGACCTTAATTCTCGAGTATTCAAAGTCACCTTTTTTCTTCGGGGTGGCTTCGACCAGCCATGCCTTACCGACGGGGGTGGTATCGGCTTTAACCGCTTCAAAGTTTAGGTCGGCTTTGGGGAAACTGGCATTAAAGTCGTTTAATTGGCTGGGGTTGAAGTTAAATCCGCCAACTTCTGTACCGGTTGTGGATTTTGAAATCGTGACTTGGTTGGTTAGGAATAAGTAATTGTAGACATTTTGGTTGTCCACAATCAGAATGTTGTCGGCAAGCGCATCTGGGGCAACAAATTCGATTCGGGTCAGTTTTTTATCAATTACACTCGAGATTCCAGCTTCGATTTTTAATTTAGTTTTGTCTTGTTCGACTGTACCAATAATTTTGGCTTTGAAATCCTTGGTGGTTTTTTGGGCAGCATCGAGGCGTTTAATCAAGTCGTCTATGCTTGGCGCATTTTGGGCAAAGGCAGTCACGGTCAGGGCAGCTAATCCGCTAAGTAAGGCAATTCGTTTCATGACTTAGAGCATACGGTCTTTGTATGTGAGTGGCGATGAGCAACGTCCCAAGGGGCGTTAAGTCATGCCGCTATATAAGTCTCGAGCCATGCCGTTATCAAGTCTCGAGAATGTCACCTAGGGTGTTTGCTTGAAAGTCCATTAGCGGTATGCTGGTACGGACTCAAAATTGGAGGGGTCTATCCTATGCAAAAACGCTTGTCTAAACTGGCTTTGGCTTTTGGTATTGTGGGTGTTACGGCAGCAATGGTCGCCGTGGCTGCGCCACCACCGAGCGCTAAAAAACAACCGTCTTTTAGTAACATTGGTTTAACCACAGGTAAAGCCGGTGGCACTTTAACCCTTGCTATTGGTAGCGCACCAACCACTTTTATGTATTATGGTGCGATAGATGGTGCAGCCCAACGGGTGGCACAACATATGTTTAATGGTTTGATTGAATCAAACCTTGCCACCGCAAAAATCGAACCAGCCTTGGCAGAATCTTGGACGGTTTCTAATGACGGTAAGGTCTACACCTTTAAGTTGCGTCAGGGTGTCAAATGGCACGATGGCGTGGAGTTTACGGCTGATGATGTGGTCTTTACCTTTGATCAGATTATTGCCAATAAAGAAGCCCGTGGTGGGGATTTTGCCAATTTCTCGAGTGGTGGCGTGAAATTTAAGTTTGAAAAAGTCAGTAAGTATGAAGTGCGTTTTACCCTGCCATTCTCGAGTGGGGCGTTCTTGGTACAAATGCGTACTTTTATCATGCCAAAGCATAAACTCCTTAAATTTACCGAAGAAGGCGGAGGCAAAGCGGCTGATATTAACGGGGCTTGGGCAACCAATTCTAATTTAGCCGATATTGTTGGTACAGGTGCGTATAAATTGGTTAGTTACACCGCCAATCAAAAAGTGGTTCTCGAGAAGAACCCAGACTTCTGGGCAGTGGATTCTAAGGGTACTGGACTGCCCTACATCAATAAACTCGAGTATCTGGTCTTGATTGGTCCTGCGGCACAAGAGGCGGCTTTTAAGAACGGCACGCTGGACGCACTGGATATTAGTGGCGCACAATTTCCAGATTACAAAGCCCAAGAACGGGCTGGAGCAAAATGGAAAGTTGTTTCGCAACTCGGTGACGCGATTTATGGCAGCCCGCCGCATTTGGCATTTAATTTTGTGGCTAAAGATGCAGCGCTTGCCAAGGTCTTTTCGGATTTGCGTTTCCGTAAAGCGATTAACTCGGCGATTAACCGTAAGCGCGTGATTGAAGATGTCTATAACGGTCAGGCACAATTACCCGGTCATATGGGTGTGCCACCAGCAGGGCGTTTTTACAGCGATACCAAACGCTACTTTGGCGATTTTGATTTGAAAGCTGCCAATACCGCGCTTGATGCAATGGGCTTACGTGATACCGACGGCGATGGTGTGCGGAACATCAGTGCGGGTAAGCAACTCGAGTTTAGCCTGACCTACGGCACAGATTCGAGTGTTTTTCCAGCTATGGCAAATATCTTCCAAACTGATTTTAAGAACATTGGTATAAAAGTCAATCTGAAGGGTGTTTTAGTCAGCACTATACTTTCTACAGGACGAGGAAGTGATTGGGATACAATTATTGGATTCCTCGGCGACCAACCAGACCCAGAACTTCGTAAACCCATTTGGCAACCCGGTGGTAGCTTATACTATTGGAATCAAGCTACACATCCAGCAACGGCTGGGGGTTCTGCTAACTTTACCCGCATGACCAGTTGGGAAAAACGACTCTGGGAAATTTTTGATAAAGGCACAAAAACTGCCAATCAAAATGAGCGTTTAGCCCTTTATCAAGAAGGTCAACAAATTCTGGCACAGTACATGCCAGTCTTAATGATTGCAAAACCCGCCAACATTACCGTTGTGCGGGACACACTATCTAATTTTGTGTATAGCCTTGGAACGATTCCTGGATATAATCCAGTACCACTATTTTACTTTAAGTAGAGTTTATTTATTTAACTCTTGAAAAGTGAAGTTTTATATGTCAAAAATTGGTAACGTGAAGTATGGTAACTGCAAGCGCAAAGCAAACCTCACTCGTAAGACAGAAGTAACTTAAGGAGTATTATGAAAAAGTTTACTAAGTTAGTCGGTGTAGTTTTAGCGTTAGTCTTTGCAGGTATTGCAGTAGCCGGAAGTACAGTCACTATTTTTAATGGGTCAAGTAGTTCAACGTATCAATCAGGTCCAGACTGTACCACAACTGCCATTACATCTTTTTATACTGTCCATGTGCTTGACGATAATGGTTCTGAAACCCATAGCTACAACACTTCGTCAACTTCTTATTTTAGTGTTGGGTCTGGTTGTTAAACCCCTAGGCACAACTAATGGTTGATAGAACGAAATCTTCTCGAGCCTCCCGTTTTTGCGGGAGGTTTTTTTGTCGTCTCGAGCCTATCCATAAATTTTTGTCACAATTTTGACATGACAATACGTCAAAATACTT
>JAYWHB010000172.1:0-4576 GCA_043777915.1 Deinococcales bacterium | reverse complement strand
CCGCCCCTACCTGACGTGATTTTATGGATTTTGTAGGGACAGACCCCTGTGTCTGTCCTGCTAGGAAACGATGTTTCATCATTTCCAAATCGGGAAGTTAATTGCGGACAAATCCTAAGTCAGACCAATTTTTTTTATCCAAAGCCCGAGCTAATGCTTTTGCATCCGTAATTTTTAGACTTGAAACATCGAAATACTGTTTGCTGCTTTGCATTGCACCTTTTGTATCTTTAATAAAATCTAATGGATAAAGTTCACCAAGCAAAAATACTCTGATTGGGAAAGTATCAGAGCGATATTGCTGTACAGTTTTTATGGCTCGAGTTTCTAAGTCTTGTAAATGAGTGGTATTGACCCATTTTATTTCTGTTTCAGAATCAGAAAAAACATCAATCACAGCTTGTATTTCTGCCACGATTTCAACTCGTTTATTGCGGTACATGCCAAAGTATTGACAGCGTTTATGTGAGTATGCGCCACCAGTTGCAGGACACATATAGGCTTTTCCTTCTAAAATGTCTTCAGGTAATGCTCCGCAGTTTGCCACATCAAGTTGGTTACGCCAATTCGGGAGCAATTCATTTTCGTCTAAGTAGGCTCTAAAATCGGCAACCATATCACTGATCGCCCCAGATAATTGGGGCATCTCGAAGGCATTGATGAAATCTTCAAAACTCATGGCAGTGAATCGAATCCTACTCTGGTAATTTTCACGACAAATGGCTTCTATTTGTACGAATCGATTTTTTTGTTTGGATTCAAAATAACCCAAAGCTATCAATACCTTCATACCCGTTTGTTCCTCATCCAATGCGGCTAAATGCTGTTCAAGTTGTGCGTCATAAAACCAATCAAAGTTCTTCGTTTCAACATAAATGGTGACTGGTTTTTGTATGATGACACCATCGGGAACACTCGAGGCTTTACGTTCTTGTTGAAAAAATTGCACTCCAATTTGGTCAGATACATCTGCACCAAGCAGCGTTTCGAGTACCATAGCAAGGTGACGCGGATGTTCTTCATACAGCAGTTTTAAGAGTAATAAGCAATAATTTGTGGTTCGATTTTCTGATTGTGAGTAGTTTGAAAATAAACCAATGCGTTTTTTGCTTATCATCGTATCAGTCTAAAGCATCTTTGTTTATCTGGTTTGAGATTCGCCAATTACACTGGTAATCACGGCTTTATGAGCGCGTTTCTCGGCGTACATTTGCACATCGGCTTCGGTCAGGGCTTGGTCTAAGGTGATATTGGTGGCTCGAGACCAACCGCCGGAAACACTGGGAAATTTGGTTCGTACCCGTTCGTACAGTTTGCCGCCGTTTGCCAGCCCTAAGTGCAATGCCACAAATTCATCGCCACCCGTGCGGTACAAGCCGTCTTTGTCGCGTACCGCTTCTTGTAGGGCAGCCACAAAGCCAAGGATGTACTCGTCGCCGGCTTGGTGTCCTTTGCGGTCATTGATGCGTTTTAAGCCGTCTAAATCCCAACTGGTCAGTAATAACGGTAAGCCTTTGGTTTGGGCAGTGCTTTGGAATTTAGCAAAATCCTCGAGCAATGCCCGACGGTTGCCGATTTGGGTCAGTGTGTCGGTGTTGACCGAACGCTCGAGTTCTTTGTGTCGGGCTTCGGCACTTTGAAAAAATCCCTGTAAAATCCAACCTAAAATTCCGTTTAAGGTCATGATCATCAGTCCAACCACCATTGGTTCTGGTCGGCTCGAAGGCAAGAACGCCAAAATAACCACTGCCACAAGGTTTAGGGTCATGCCAGCCCCACCCCAAATAAAGGTGATGCCAAAAGTAAAAGGTGCAACCAAAACACCATAAATAATGCCGCCAATACCCAATAGTTCCCAAGTCGTATGGCTGTAAGACATAAAAAGCACATTGAGAATCAGACCAAAAATCATTTGGGCAGCACTGGCAAGGTCTGGATTACGCGCTAAATTTGCGATACAAATAAAAGTCACCACCGCTTGGAAAAGCAAAAACAGACTGGTCTCGAGCCAAAGAATTGGTTGAGCGAACCAGCCACCCAGCGAAGCCATCAGGATAGCTGCCCAAGCCCCCGTCCAGAACGAACGGTAAAGTGGGCTTTGCGAAGGGCTGGTCATGTCGCCTTTAAGGTTCTTGGAATTCGATTGTTACCGCAGGGGCAATAAATCCAGCCGCTTTATGTGCGCCGTCACAAAAAGGTTTATTTTGACTATGCCCACACCGACACAGACTGAATCGGGGTTTTTCGATTATCTGTTGACCATCAGCCGTGGTCAGGGTGTACGAACCATTGGTTTCAACCAGAATCGAACCATTTTCTCGAATTGTCAGTTTCATGACTCGCAGTCTACCCTAGGTGAGACTAGACTATACTGGTGTCCATGCAACATTTTGTGATTAACCCAGCCGCCGGTGGTGGACGGGCAGCCCGAGCCATTCCAGAATTACAAAGAACAATCGAGCAGCACAAACTCGAGGCAACCGTTCATGTCACCAACAAAGCGGGTGATGCGACGGTTTTAGCCCAAACCCTGCCCAGTCTCGAGCCAATTGTTGTGGTTGGAGGGGACGGCACACTGCATGAAGTGATTCGTGGTTTGCTCGATGGGCGTACCCGTTGTGAACGTCCAATTGGTTTAATTCCGCTTGGGACTGGCGATGATTTTGCCCGTGGTGTGGGTATTCCCTTAAATAACTTAGAAGCCGCCCTCGAGATTGTTACAAGGGGGCGAACCCGTTGGTTTGATGCCGCCCGAATTGGCGACAGAAGTTTCTTAAATGGTTTTGGCGCTGGGTTTGATGCCCAAGTTGCCCGTACCGTTAAAACCACCCCCAAAGGCTTACCGGGCAGTCTGCGCTATTTACTGGCAATTATCCAAGAACTCAGCGCCCTCGAACCGCGCTATGCCAAAGTCTTTGCCGATGATATGCTGGTTCACGATAATCCAGCCCTGTTAATTGCGGTCATGAACCTTAAAGGCTACGGCGGCGGCTTAAAAATAAACCCCAATGCCAACGGCTTTGATGGTTTACTCGAGATTGTGATTGGTGGGCGTTTTTCTAAACTTGGTACACTCGGGATTCTGCCACAACTTGCCCAAGGTAAACATTTAGGGCATCAAGAAGTTCAAGTTTTTCAAGCCAAAAAAATTCGGCTCGAGTGGCGTGACATCATGCCCGCCCATGTAGACGGCGAACTGCTCGAGCCAGCGCGGGTCTTTGAACTGGCGGTGTTGCCAGAAGCCATTTCAATTTTTATGCCGTAGGAAGGCGAAAGGCAAAAGGCAAAAGGATAAAGCCTTTCAGTATGCAAAGAATCACAATCAGCCAGCCCCTCTCCCGACTCGCTTAGGCTCGCCACCCTCCCCCAAACTGCGCTTCGCTGGGGGAGGGTTTAGGGTATGGGGCTTTGACTTTGCATATTCTTGAAAAGTGCTTCTGGAAAAATGTTTTGAGGTTTTTTGGTCAAAAACTAAAGCAAAAAACACCCCGAATAACCCTCTCCCGCGCTTTTTGGCGGGATGAGGGTAACGAGCTTCAGGCGAGTTGGGTGAGGGTTGGGACGTGCTATGGGCTATTACATTTTGAGCAATAGGTTTTTGTTGTTCTGTACAGTAAATTTTATGGAAGACCCTTGTGGTCTACCTGTTAGAAAATATGAAAATACATTGTCAAATTGGGAAGTTATTTACAGATAGTTCCTTAACGTCATGGTTGTTCAGAGTTGCTCGAGAAAATTGGTATCTGCGCCACAGAATACAGGGCTAAATTCTGGGGTGGCATAGACCCGAACACAATCTAAACTGCCCGCGTAGACTCGAGTTGAGTCTGGACTGAACGCAACGGTGTAATGCGGATTAAAAGGGGTGTAGAAACACAGGTGTTCTTGTTGGGTGGCAATCTCCCAGATTTGGATTGTGCCGTTCGTGCCTGCGGTCGCCAACCAGTCGCCATCTGGACTAAACGCAAGGCTTTGGGTATTTGTATCTTTGGTTTTGAAGTGCCAAAGGATTTTCCCAGTGGCAGTTTCGCCAATCCATGCGCTGTTTTCGTTAGTGCCAATCGCAAAATATTTCCCCGTTGAATCAAATCTCAGACAATAGGTATTGGTTGCCGCATGACTTGACTCCCAAATTATTGTTTGACTCGAGACATCCCATAAGCTCAGGCGGCTCGAGAAACCTTGAGAGGTCAGGAGATACTGCCCGCTTGGGTGAAAAGCAAGCAGTTCGATACCTTGTCCAAATTCTTGTTGAATCCCTGTGTACAAGTCCCACAATCGAATGTTGTTCATGCCAAGTGCCAGCCGAATGCCGTCGGGGGTGAAGGCTAGACTTCTGACCCGTTCTGGTAGGTCTTTTAGTTGTTGCTTAAGTTTACCTGTTTTGGTCTCCCATAGACAAACTGTTTTATCGCGGCAAGCACTGGCAAACTGTTCTCCATCTGGGGAAAATGCCAGACTGAGGATACCAGCGCTATGGGCTTCGAGGGTGTGCAGGAGTTGTTGGTTTTGCGTCTCCCAAATGCGTACTAAGCCGTTTAGCCCTCCAGTTACCATGTAGCCACCATCTGGGCTG
>JAYWHB010000171.1:0-1611 GCA_043777915.1 Deinococcales bacterium | reverse complement strand
ATGGGTCTCGAGAACAAAGGAATGCGTGTCACGCTGTTGCCACTCTCGAGCCTGAACCCGAACAGCACCGCAACGCTCATGGATTATGATTTACTTGCGATTGACCCAAAAACCTATGTTAGTTCTTACACTTGGGAAGGCGCTACAGGCATAGCATCGGCTATTGGCGGAGCAAACCGACCCATCCTAGGACTTGGCTTTGGCGGCAATGTTTTCTTCGAGGACTTACAAGGCGGAGCATCTCCAATAGATTGGGGTTCAAGCTGGATTATCACCCCAATTCAACAAGTACGTGAATTTACTGTTGTTAATGCCGCACACCCAACCATTGTCGGACCATTTGCTTTGACCATTGCCGGTGGCAAAGTCCAAATTTCAGATGTTGACCAAGAGTACAGTGCTGCTAACATGCCAGTCATTCCTAGTGGAGTGGTAGGAATCGGACGCGACTTGAGTACCCTGACAACCAGTCCAAATCATTATAGTGTTGCCTACAACAGCAACAATCAAACAGCCATTTGGGGCTTTAACGGTACTCCAAATTACACCGACAATGGTTGGAAGGCACTTGCAAATTTAGGCTGGTTCATGCTCCCATAAGCAATTGGTTCATGCTCCCATAAACATTAAATCTCGAGAAAAGCGTGACCAAATCGGTCACGCTTTTCTTTTTTGCTTTTTCTCGAGCGCCCCGCGTAATTCCCCAGCTTTCTCGAGTGCCAAAACTTGCGCCCGTTCAAGACTCGTGCCATGACCAAAGCCCTCGCCTGCTAGGTACGCCTTTTGCCGTTCATCATCTGGGATTAAAAAATGTATGTACCAATTCCCCGTACTGCGTTGCTTTTTCTGTTTACGGCGCGATAAATCCGACGGCTCGAGCCGCAAAAATACAATGTAATCCTCTAAAATTGCTCGATAAGAAAGCTCATCGTCGGTTTCTATTTCAGTCCACACCAGAGAATTCTACCTTTTAACCTTTGCCTTCGCCTTTCGCCTTTCGCCTCCTCTCATCTCGAACCGTAAAACCAACCTTTTCTTAACCGCAGCTTTATTTATTAAGACATCAAAATCTAGGCTTCATGGTTTCTCGAGTTTTTAACTGTAGGTTATGGGAGTACCGCCCAGAAGCAAATTCAAATGGGCAAAAGGAAACCACTATGAAAAAAATTGCATTGCTAACCGCCGTTATCGCCTCGAGCTTCGCACTTTCTGCTTCGGCTTTTGCCCAAAGTAATCCAGTCGCAACCCCACAAGGCATTATTGTCAACCCAGTCCAAACCACCCTCCAAGCACGAGTTTATGTTGACCGTTCTGGAGCAAATCCGCTTTATTATGTTGGCGAAAACGTTAAAATCAGTGTCAGTGTCAACCAAGATGCCTATGTGTACTTATTTAGTATTGATGCCACAGGTGCTGTAAGCTTAATTTTGCCAAATCGCTTATCAGGCGGCTCAGAATTTATGCGTGGCGGAGAAACCCGTCAGTTTCCACCTGCTGGGGCAAATTGGACCCTGACCATCGAAGGCAATGGCGGACAAGAACAAGTTCTGGCAGTTGCTAGTAAACGCCAATTAAACTTATCTGAAATTGTCACCTTTAAGAGCGGACAGC
>JAYWHB010000170.1:0-1614 GCA_043777915.1 Deinococcales bacterium | reverse complement strand
AAATACACTGGAACAATAGGTGTCCGTCCACCCAAAGACATACAAGTAGAAGTGCCATCTAAATACGTCGAACCTGCAATGGATGTTCGTCCTGCTGTAATTCCACCCGGTAAAGCTGTCTCTTTGCCACCCTTGGATGTTCGTCCCCCAGTAGTTCCGCAACCCGCTAAAAGCCATGTGGTTTCCGAACCAATCAAAGACACCACGGATGAACCGATGAGAAATCCAAAATTCCGTGACCCATTAACGTCTAAAGCCAAAGATTTTGCAGTGCTACCCAAAGAAAAATACACAAAATTCAGGGGATAATCATGGAAACTTTTAAGAAATTGTTCAGTAAAGAATTTCTAGCCGAACTTGTGCCGTTTATCTTTTCGTTGTTTGAACTTGATATTAGCAACGAAGAAAAGAAAGCTCGAGCCGTGAATAAAGCAACTGAAATACTCGAGGTGCTTGATGATGCTGTTTCCGAAGTACCCGGTTGGGGTTGGCTTATCAAGTTGATTGTTGATAATCCGCTTGTGGATGCCTTACAAAAACAAGCGGTTGGTTTAGCGGTTGAAGCCCTTGTCTTTGCCTTGAAGCCATTAAAGCGGTGATGTATGCCTGAAAAATCTGCATTTGAAAATTTCAAAATTGGTTTTGTTTTTGGTGTTGGTGGCGCACTTGGCACGTTAGCCGTTTGGACAGTGCTGGCGTTGGTGCTGACCTCCACCGCTAAACCAGTTACCGCAACGACTCGAGCCGCTTCTGGTAAAACTGCTGCGCCTTGCGAGAGGGTTTAATATGGGCTGGAATCCTCAGCAAATGCTTGGACGGGCGGCTGGTATTGACCTTGAAGCCCTTCAATCTATGATTCCGCGTCTCGAGTCTGCATTAGACAATTTGGCTTGTATGCCTGAACTCCAAGCACGACTACTTGGAACTTTACAAAATGAATTTGGTTCTGCCGTACTTGATAAAAATGGCAATATCCTTGGTGGTTTTGACCCTCGAGCCGATGCCGAAACAGCTTATCTTGTCATTGAAGATGGCAAAGAAAAAGAACTTGATTTTACGCGCCAAATTGTCCGTGGGCATATTGCAATTAAAGGCAGTTCTGACGGTGTAGCCATTGCCAGTTTTGGAATTCGGCAAGCTGACAGCACCGTGAAATGGCTTACACGGGATTACCATTTAGAAGCTGGTGAAGTCTTTGACATCTCGCAATGGATAAACGTTGTCAAAGTGGTTGCTTTGGGTGGCGTTGTCAAAATTCAGCTATTCGGTCAAGGTGGTTCTTGATGAGCAAAGAAAATTTCTCAAATCAATTACCCGCTTGGGGGCATTACCTACGTGAATTTGGGGCGTTTGGAATCATTGCCGCATTGTTCGTATTCTTTATCGTGCGACTCGAGCCAATCATGCAAGAACAAAACTATTTGGCGGCGCGAAATCTCGAGAAACTTGACCGGCTTGAACGTGTTTTAGAGCGTCTCGAGCTTTCGAGCAAAACCAAGTGAGGTCATAATGTCAGCAGCTACCAATTATCTCGAGCAAAAAATCAGACAGCATGTTTTAGGCATTGCTTCGTTCACCATGCCAGCTACTGTTTATGTAGCACTCCACACGGCT
>JAYWHB010000169.1:0-13038 GCA_043777915.1 Deinococcales bacterium | reverse complement strand
CTCAAAAGCAGTTCGGCGGTAATAATCTAAGCCGCGTACAATACTGGGGTCAATCACAAATGGGATTCCCCAAATCTTGAGGCAGTTCTGCACCGCTTCAAAGTGTTCTCGAGCCTCCGAACCCAAAAACTCGAGCATCGGTTTAATTTTTAACTCGAGCAGCAGCGCTTGGTCGCTTTTGTCTTTGCTGTCCAAAATCCGCATTGGGTTTAAGACCAGACGCTCCTGAGAGTCTTTACTGAGTTTAGCCAAAACAGGGGAGAGGGTATCGCGTAAATACTGATTATAAGCTGCCCTGTCTTCTGGGTCGCCAACTGACCCCAAGTGAATCACATAATCTTTTACACCAAGGTTTGATAGCAGTTGTACCCCAGCATCAATAATCTCTGCATCGGCAAGCGCATCGGCAAGTCCTAGAATTTCAAAACCAACTTGGTGGAATTGCCGTTCGCGTCCCTTTTGCGGTTTTTCGCCACGGAACATCGGTTCAAATGTCCAGAATTTAACAGGTGTCGGCTTACTTCCAAAACCATGCTCGAGGTATGCCCGTACAATCGCGGCAGTGGCTTCGGGGCGTAAACACAGATTACGATTACCCGCATCGCTAAAGGTGTACATTTCTTTGCGGACAATATCTGAAGAATCCCCGACGGCTTTTTTGAAGACTCCGACATCTTCAAAAACGGGCGTGTGGATTTCCCCAGCCCCAAAACGCTCGAGGACTCGTCTAGCAGTATCTTCTATAAAACGCCATTTGCTTGAGTCTTGGGGGAGGCGGTCAAACGTGCCTTTAATAGTCTGAAACTTCATCCTTGGATTCTACGGGTTCTCGAGTCAGAAAAGAATAAGGACGAAAGCCTAGTCGCTTTCGTCCTCGAGTCAACTTACTTTGAGATGCTGTAAACCATACCGTTGCTTAAAACGCCGCCGACACTGACAAAAACAAAATTGCCACCGGGACGGACATTCAGAGGAACACGGACTTGGATTTCTGAAGCGCTCCAAGAAACCACGTCCGAACTGGCTGATGAAACCCCAGTTGCACCGCTTGAATCGGCATTGAAAAGGACAACCCCATTTTCTTTGCTGCCAAGGTAACGACCTTGAATGGTGACGGTCTCGCCAACCTTGGCGGGTTCGGAGAGCTTAATAATCACCGGACGTAACGTGGGGCGGTTTAGGTCTGGGGCGCAGGATGTAAAAGCCAGCAGAGCGACAATACCAACCAGTAATAACTTCATTTCTACCTCCAAGAGAATCGTGGCGTTTGTATGAATCACAAGAAAATCTGGTGCTACGCCGTTTAGTCTACCGTAAAAAGCCGTTCAGTGTGCAAGACTAGGGTTTGTCTCGAGAATGACTTACTTTTCGTAGACAGTCGAGGGACTCCAAAGCACACGATTATCCCGAGCAAAAAAATTACCAATGCGGTTGTTGACAACGGCTAAGACATCTGGTTTGGTAATCAAGATAACAGGCATATATTTAGCAAAAAGCACTTGCCATTCGTCGTATAGGGCTTTACGGCGGCTTTGGTCACCGAGGCGTTCGGCTTCGTCAAAGATTTGGTAAATTCGTTTTTCATAACTAAACATGCTTTTAGTATTAATTGGATCGTTTGGCTTGGTGGGTTGTAAACTCTTGCGCCAATAATTTAAGCCACGTCCGGGCTGCCAAATATCCTTGCGAAGTTGTGGGTCTGGTTGGTCGCCAAAAGTTAGAAGGATGCTGTCAAAATTACCAGCTTGCCCTGTTCCGAGTACCGTATTTCCAGCTACACCACGCAGATTGACGCGAATGCCAAGTTGCTTTAAGTCATTTTGAATAATTGCACCCATGGCAGGGGCAACACTCGAGTCAGCCGCATGGGTTAAAGAAAATTCAAAGTTCTTGCCAGCCGTTAAATTACGCACCCCATCACCATCGGTATCTTTTACGCCCATACCATCAAGTGTTTCGGCAGCCGCTTTTAAGTTCCAATTGGGGAAGTATTGCTTGGTATTGATGTACCAATCCGAAATTGGGGCAACCCCATGTCCAGGTAGGCTGGCGAGACCATTAAAAACACTTTCGATAATTCGTTCTCGATTTAAGGCATTGTTCATGGCTTGACGGAAGCGCAAATCACGAAATACTTTAGCCAAGTCTGCGTCGCTAGAATCAAAATTAAACGACCAATGCCAAGGCGGGCTATTTAAGCCAATACCACGCAGCACCCGAACTTTGTTATCTCGGACTTCAGCGGCTTTCATGTCTGGAAACTGTGCGCCGGTGATGCTTAGGCTGTCTAGTGTACCCGCCTTTAATTGTGCCAACTGCCCTTCTTGGGAGTTAATCACCAAATACTCGAGTTTATCGGTGTAGGGCAATTGATTATCAGATGGGTCTTTGCGCCAAGAATTTGGATTGCGTACAAGTGTGACTTTTTGGTTTGCCACATAGCTAGACAAAATATAAGAACCCGTACCAACAATCTCAGACAGCTTAGAGTCAGTTGCCCAAGCCCGAGCAAAATCGGCGGGTTTACCAATCGGGTCAAACTGCTCGAGTTTATGCTTTGGCATGATTGGGAAAAAAGTCAGGACATTGAGAATCGCGCCGTACTGCACTGGCATGACCACCCTGAAAGTGCGGTCATTGACTTTTTGGAACTTTAAGGACTGCCCGCCAATTCTAAGCTGGGCAGTAAAATTAGCCCGTAAGTTTGGATTATTGGCTAAGGAATCGACCGTAAAAATCACATCATCGGCGGTAAAAGGCGTACCATCTGACCATTTAATATCACGCAAACGCATGGTTAGACTTAAACCATCTTCTGAAAATTGCCACGATTCGACAAGGTTTGGATAGATTTTATTGGTGTACGGATTTAAGGTCAATAAGCGATCAAACGTGTTATTCAGCACGGTTTGGGTTGCACCATCAATCGCATTGTAATAATTAAAAGTGACGGGTGCAGTCGTAATTGCCTGAGTAAACACCCCGCCTTTTTTACCTTCTTGTTGAAACATCAACGCGGGAACTGTGGCTGGGACACTGCCCTGAGCCACGGCGACCGCCGCTAAAACACTGGCTGCTAGCACTAAACGAAGTCGTTTTTGCATTCTTTCCTCCTAAAATTTTTGAACTGCGGTTATTCTTACCTTTGTGCCAACAAAATTCAAGTATGACCCGTTAGAATAAAATCCCTTGGGTACAAAATACTGCTCTGGATTCTCTCGAGCCACATTCGGTTCGTTGCAACGTTCCAAGCCCGAATCAAATTGGGGATATTCTCTAAAGTTAAATCTGACTCGAGAATGCCCGTACCAAGTAATTTTTGCAGCCATTTCAACTTATATTCTGCCCCAAACTCTTTAGCCACAACCACAATACTTAAACCAATCGGCAAAACATCCATAAGTTGACCTGCTACATGGATTTGCGCTCCTGCACAAAGCAAACCATTGTGCTTTTGATAATTTGGCGTAAAAAATGTTGGACGAAAACGCACACCTTGTAATCCCAAACCATTGAGCCTCGAGACTAACCCGTGGGCATCCACATTTGGCGCACCAAAGACCTGAAAGGGGAGAGTTGTTCCCCGTCCTTCCGACCAGTCTGTGCCTTCGACCAAGCATAACCCGGGGTAAAGTGCTACTGTCTCGAGCGTTGGCATATTGGGACTGGGTGCAACCCAAGGCAGCGCATCAGACAAATCGCACTGAATCACCTCGAGACCATCCCATTTATTTGATAAATGCTTTGCCATTTCGCCGTAGGTCAGCCCAAAACGAAGCGGTACATCAGGAATCCCCACAAACGAAGCAAACTTAGCCTCGAGCATTGCGCCTTCGATTCTGTTTCCATTGGGATTGGGGCGGTCAAGCACAATTAACTTGACTTGAGCCGTTCGACACGCCTCGAGCAGCCGCGATAAACTTGCCAAATAGGTATAAAACCGCGTACCCACACTTTGAATATCAAACAGCACACAATCTAAACCAGTTAATGCTTCAACAACTTGCTCGGGAGATTTATCGTACAAGGTCACGACGGGTAAACCACTGGCGGTGTCTAATGCCACGTCAGGGGCTTCGCCTTCTTTGCCGCTTCCATCTATCCCATGTTCGGGGGCAAACAGTTTCTCGAGTTTCATACCTGCGTTTTGAATCGCCACAGCTGCAGGCGTGAAATCTCCCGTGAATCCCGTGTGGTTGGTATACAAGGCAGCACATCCAAGAGGTTGAGGGTGGGCAATCAATCGCTCGAGTCCAGTCATGGGCTATTCTAGCGGCTCGAGGCTTGAAGAATTATACTTACCTTTCTTACCGTAAACGAATCTATAGAATTTCTGTTGCTTGAATGCTAGGATTCTAACGTGGAATCAGATAAAACCAGCAATGAGCAAGTTCAGTTAGAAATATCCGATACCCGAGAGACTGAGACAGTAGTCAGTCCTTACGAAATTAAATTGGCTCAAGAATACCGTGAAGCCAGTTTAGAATGGGAATCAAGCCCAGATGCTGCAATTTGGGAATCTGCAATTGGCGACGGCTTATGAGTTTTGAGCTTGTATTATCGAGCAAATTTCAAGCCCCAGAGAACCGTAAACGCGAAGCTGTCCGCGCCGCTCACGACCAAGACCAAGCCACGTTGCTCGAGTTAATGAACCATTACTTAACCTTAAAAAGTGCGCGTAAAGCCCTAACCTCTAGCGATACCCGACTGCTCTATGCGGTGTCGGTCAGGCGCTTTCTCGAGTTTTGTGGGCAGGCTTCTAACCGCCTAGAAATCACACGACTCGAGGCGGATGATGTTGAGACTTGGCTGGTGCATTTGCAAGCCGAGGGCATTAAACCGGGCAGCGTAATTACTTACTTAAATGGTGTGCGTTGCTTGTACCGCGCTTTAATCTGGGCAAAAGCGGCAACCGTCAATCCCGCCGCCGAGGTCAAAGCCCCAAGAGACCCAACACCAGCCCATTTGAAAAAGTCGGCGCTCTCCCCTGCCCTGTACCGCGAACTTGTGAACGCACCACTCGAGAAGTTTGCTGTGGACGACCCACGCCGCACTCGAGACGGGTTACTGATTGCGCTTGGTGGCTCAGGGGGCTTACGTGCCAAAGAAATTATCAGTTTAGATGTAGCTGATGTTGAAATGAGTTTTAAGCGCCTGACGGTGCAGAGCGGCAAAGGTGGTAAAAAACGTATTATACCCTTGTCTAACGAATTACTTCTACTCTTGAAATCGTGGCTTGAGGTGCGGCGTGGTCTCGAGATACGCGGTGAAATCCCAGAAATTGAGTCAGCTTTAATCGTTAGTATCTCGAGGAATCAACGTCATGGACGGCGCTTAACCACACATGGGGCAAGGTTTATTGCCAAAGGCTATTATGTGGCGGCTGGGCTACCATCCGAGATGTGGGGCTTACACACACTGCGACGCACAGCTGGCACGCATTTATACCGCGCTACCAAAGACTTACACGTGGTTGCTGATTTACTCGGTCATGCCAGTGTCAATACTTCGGCAATTTATGCCAAGATGGATATGGAAACCAGACGCGATGCCCTCGAGAAAATGGAAAAAATGCGTGATGACCTCGAGTGAATGGAACTTTTTTAAGCCATTCGCGTATTGTTATAAATGTCACGACACTTAAAACCATTATTGATTGTAGGAACGATTGCTACAGTGCTTTTTTTATTCTTGATTTTTTTTCTCAATTTACTCAGGTGGGGAAATTGCCCTAGCACAATTGCCAAGCAAATCTTCTTGCCTACACCGAAATTACAAGGGCTGAATTATGCAATAAGGTCAAGTTATGTGATTGCGTGGTCTTGTGAAGCTCGACAAGACATTTCAATTGTTCGATACAAAAATAGCAAGGAAGAAAATGTTGAATTGATAAGCCAAGAATTTGAGTCTAACGAATTGTCTCAAGATAGTGCATTCAAAAGAACCATCTCAAAAAAAGATTTTGAATCCGAAATTGTGATTGATTATGTTTGGGAATCAAAAACCAATAAGTTGATTTTTCCAGTCCACTTTTCCCCCAGAGAAAACTTTCGTTGGTTTGACTTAGAAATAGAGTTCTTAGTCAACAAAAATTGACAAAGCTAAAGTTATGACTTTAACCACATTAGTCTAAGCTACTGACCGCCCCGTAACTGGTACGAATAATGTTTGGTGAACCTTTTCCTGCCTCTGGCACAACAATAATGGTCATGTCTTGATACCGATTTGGTGGGTTGCCAGTACCTCCAAACAAGGTGTATAAATCTGCGAGTATTCCATTCGTGCCAAAAGCTGGTGAGCCAACATTACCAATTAAAAGCACCACACCACCAGCGTGTTTCTCGAGAAATTCTGTACCTAGTCTGGCGGCTAAAGATTGGGTATTGCCAAGTTCGGCTGAACCAATTAGAGCCACTGTCAAACCCAGTTTGGTCGCCAATGGTTCGGCGGTTTGCCGATTACGAGCATAGTCTGTGGCATAAATGGCAGTCACACCATTTTGACCAAGCACCTCGGCAAGTTTTGCGGCTCGAGTTATGCCTTCTGAATTTAAGGGTGGGTCTAGTCCGGGGTCACGTTCGGCATGACGCACCAGAATAATGGTTGTGGTTGTTCCGGGCTTAGAAATTATTGGTGGGGTGGTAAAACCACATGCCACCAATCCAAACACAGCACTGAGAAGTAACATCCATCGGATGAATGCTTTCATTTGACCATAGTACAACAAAATCAAGGTCTGACAACCCTAGAACACGGTTCAAAGCCGCTTCTCGAGGCTTACAGCGCAAACCAATAAATTAAGTCGTGATAGACATGTTTTTTATCAAATGCAGTATTTATTACTCGAGTATTTAGCCTTTACGCAGAGTAAATTTTGAAAATCGGGTTAGTAACTCATCTTGCATTCATATAGCCTAGTTGAATGCAGCCCAACCAAAATCCTCAAACGACTAAAACATCAGAAACTAACGACAGCAACGAACCCAATACCTACCGAGCATATGGTCAGTATCAAGGCAACCCGACGACTGGACAACTGCAAGCCTATTTCACACTTGAGACTCGAGACCGTCAATTAGTCCGCAACTGCCGAACCAATAACACCAAAGTTGGTATGGCTGTACAACTTTGTACTTTGCGTTTTCTTGGAACATTCTTGGAGGACTTATCCCTCGTTCCTGAGAGCGTCATCCTGCATGTACAAGCAGAACTCGGTTTGCAAAACGTGGATTTTAAGAAGTACACGAATTCCAATGATGCACGGTTAGATCATCGTCAACTGATTGTTAAGCACCTTAGTTTTCGTGAGTTTGAAGGCGCACCATTTCTGCGTGTAGCTCGAATGTTGTACACCAAATTATCGCTCAGTAACGAAGCTACCAGTGTACTGATTGATGCGATTACAACTGACCTCGAGCAGCATAATGTGGTTCTTCCAAACATCACCCGAATTTCACTGCTTATTGGTGGTGTCCGCAAACGAGTCAATCTGCATCTTTATCGTCAAATCACAGCCAGAATCAGTGTTCGTCAAAAGGCTCGGTTAAAGCGCTTATTTATTGTGCCACGCGATTCCGATGTGTATAAAACTGAACTTGAATTATTACGCACACCACCTCTATCCTCGAGTTCGATAACCTTACAACGAGCCTTGGGACGAATTCAAAGTATTCGAGACTTGGGTGTAAGCAATGTGAATCTGAATGACTTTGCCGAGAACCGACTTGAAACCATTGTGCGTCATGGGTTGGTTGTCCGTCCAATTGATCTTGAAAAGTACAGCCCTGCTCGTTGGTTGGCAACACTTTTGGTTCTGGTACAACACCTTGAACGTAGTGCTACAGATGATGCCTTGGTGGTATTTGACCATGTGATGAAAGAAACAGGAATACGAAGTCAAAAACGCAGACGCGAAGAACGGCTACGAACACTCAAAGATTTAGATGCCGCAGCCCTGAAACTAAAAGATTCCCTAGATCAAATAACGTTACTACTGCAAGACTCGAGTCTTTCTGCCAGTCAAGCTCGAGTCGCAGTTCTTGCCTACCTAGACACGAGTCCGTTGATCGAGGCTAAATTGCGTGTGGCTGACTTGGCAAGTCGGGCTGAAGATGAACAAGCCCAAATCATCGCCATGATGACCCTCGAGCCAATATTTTAAGTGGCTTGGCTTGGGAAGCCGTGAAAGTTGATGTTCTGAAGGCACTTGGATTGAATGTTACATGATCAAAAACTGGTCGAAAACCTTGGATAGGAGTTACCAAAATGCCATGACCAACCTGAATAATCACCCAAATGTACGACTTGAAACCCAGACTGTTCGCGGTGTTGAAAAAACCGAGTTGATTATTACCCCGTATGACGAATTACCTGATTCACCGTCGCTGAGAGCCTTGAAATCCAATGTGGATTCGAGACTACCAGAAGTTGATCTTTCTGAATTACTGCTCGAGATTAACGCTCGCACCAAGTTTGCAGCCCAGATGGTGCATGGTGTAGCACAAACCCCTCACGCCAATGGCATCGAACTGAGTGTACTGGCAGTTCTACTGGCTGAAGCCTGCAACATTGGTTTAGCGGCTGTTTCAAACGAACGCAATCCAGCCTTAACACTTTCAAGATTGTCTTGGACGAAACGACATTATGTGCAATCCGATACGATTAGCCATGCGAATGTAAATCTAGTCGAATACCACGCAAACTTGCCAATTACCAAGCGTTGGGGTGATGGTGACGTTGCCAGTGCTGATGGGATTCGTTTTGTCGTACCAATCAAAACAATTGATGCTGGTTACAACCCAAAATACTTTGGAACAAAGCGTGGAATCACCTATTACACCTTAATCAGTGACCAGTTCACACAACTGCACGGGCAAGTCATTCCCGGTACGGTCAGCGATTCATTATTCATACTCGCAGCACTTCTTGAACAGAAAACTATTTTGAAACCCGAAGAGGTGATGGCTGACACCGGTGCGTACAGTGACGCGATTTTCGGGTTGTTCTCGTTACTTGGTTACAAATTTAGTCCAAGAATCAAAGATGCGGGAGGTTCACGTTACTGGCGGATCAATTCCGATGTGAATTACGGTGACTTGAATCGTGTCGCTCGGTCTAAAATCAATACGAATTTGATTGTCGAACATTGGGATGATATGTTGCGATTTATTGGTTCAATCAAACTTGGGAAAGTCAAAGCAATGGATGCCATGCGGGTTATTGCTCGAAATGGGTCACTAAACGGCTTAGGCAATGCAATTCAAGAAGTGGGTAGGATAGCAAAAACACTTTACTTACTCGACTACGTGAATGACGAAGCAACACAACGACGAGTGCATTTAGTGCTAACCCACCATGAAACACGCCATTCACTGGCTCGAGCCTTACTTCATGGCAAACAAGGCGAAATTCGTCAGCATTACAAGAAAGGAATGGAAAATCAGTTAGGCGCATTAGGCTTCGTCGTCAACATCATTGTGCTTTGGAATTCGCTTTACTCCCAAGCGGCACTCGAGTTAATTGAAGCTATGGGTGATGATGTCTTCGCTGAGGATGCCGCTCGTCTTTCACCATTGAAATGGCAGCATATCAATCTCTTGGGTCGGTATGAGTTTAGTATAGACCCATCAGTGGCAGGTGGCGATCTTAGACCTTTGCGTGACCCAAATGCTTTATGGGGTCTCGATACAGAACCGTGAGGTGTTCATGAGGCACTAACCCGATTTTCAAAATTTACTCTGCGCTAAGGCTTATTTCACAGTTCAAGGTAGGCTACTCTGGGTTTTTAAGGAGTTAGCAATGCAAATTGGAATTGATAGTTTTGCGGCAGTGGTTTCAGACCCAAATACGGGCATCACTTTGAATACTGCACAAAGAATGCAGAATTTAATCGAAGAAATTGTGGTTGCCGACCAATCGGGAATTGATGTTTTTGGGGTTGGTGAGCATCACCGACCAGAATACTTGGATTCTGCACCAACCATGATTCTGGCTGCCGCCGCCTCTCGTACCTCGAGTATTCGCTTAACCAGTGCAGTGACGGTTTTAAGTGCGGCTGACCCTGTGCGGGTTTTTCAAGAATTTGCAACACTGGATTTAATCTCGAGTGGACGGGCTGAAATGGTGGTTGGTAGAGGGTCGTTTATTGAATCTTTTCCACTGTTTGGCTTTGAACTAAAAGACTATGACGCACTTTTTGAGGAAAAACTCGAGTTGCTACTGGAAATCAGTAAAAAAAACCATGTCCATTGGTCTGGGCGTTACCGTGCAGCCTTAACAGGTCAGGGTGTCTATCCGCGACCTGTAAATTCGTTACCGATTTGGTTAGGGGCTGGCGGTTCTCCAGAATCATTTATTCGGGCGGGTAGCCTTGGTTTACCGCTTATGGTTGCCATTATTGGCGGCGATTTCAGGCGTTTCCGTCCGCTTATAGATTTGTACCGCAAAGCTGGGGAACTCGCTGGGCATCCGCCAAAGCAATTAAAAGTTGGAATTCACGCTTTTGGCTTTGTAGCCCAAAGCAATACTCGAGCTATTGACCTAACCTATCCGGGCTTTGAGCGCATGGCAAGCACCATTGGTAAAGAGCGCGGCTGGTCGCCACCATCTCGGGCGCAATTTGAAGCAGCTTGTAGCCCGATGGGAGCATATTTAATTGGTGATGTTCAGACTGTGACCGAAAAAGTCTTGTATGTCAACAGTGTACTGGGTGGAATCTCGAGACTGTCTTTTCAAATGACCAATGTGATGCTGCCTCATGCGGATATGCTGACAGGCATTGAATTGCTGGGCAGCCAAGTCGCGCCGCTTGTGCGTGAGAAACTGATCGCCAATGAAGAATGATCCTAAGCCTTTCCTGCAAGAATTTTATCCACAGTTTCTTCTATACTTAAATCGCTCGAGTCAATCACTAACCAATTTGTTTTTGGATGCGCCTCAATTTCAGTATGAAGCTGCCGAATCGCTTGCTCGAGAATCTGCTTAAAACTACCTTCGTCTGAGTTTCTCGAGTACAAACGCTGCACTGTCATCTCGAGGTTCGGGAGTAACAAAACCCGTGTGATGCGTTGTCCGATTTTTTGAGCGTACACTTCGTCTGGTTTATCGCTGTACCAAAAATCATCTATAGCAACTGTAAATTCGTTATCTGAGTAAATCCTTGCCATGCTCGAAGCGGTTTCTCGAGCCAAGCGCAACTGCTCGAGGGTGGCGGGTGGAACTTCAAAACCCATGTCGGATAAGCCGGACACAACCATTTGGCGCAGGTTATCCACAGGAATATGCACGCCTTGTTCAAAACGCTGCATCAAGGCTTTGGCTACGCTGCTTTTGCCCGAGGCAGGAGTTCCCATGATTAAAAAAATCGGCTGCATGGATTCAGGTGTCCCAAACCACGGGGAATTGGTTCAAGCCACGAAACATCGGGAAGGTACGCCAAGTCAGTTCTTCTTCTCGGATTCCAAGGCGCAAATTGGGCAGGTTTTGTAACAACGAATTTAGGGCAATTTCACCCTCGAGCCGAGCCAGTGGCGCTCCAAGACAAAAGTGCATTCCATGCCCAAAAGCCAATTGCCGTTTTGCGTCCCTTGATAGGTCTAGCACTTCTGGGTTGGGAAATTTTTCTGGGTCGTGATTGGCTGCCCCAAGAATGCCCATGACCAAATCGCCTTGTTGAATCTGCTGCCCGCCGAGTTCGGTGTCCGTAGCCGCCCATCTCGAGAATGACCGTTCCACAGGGCTGTCATAACGCAGGAGTTCGTCCAATGCGCCAGCCATTTTTTCGGGATGCTGTTGCAAGGTTGCTCGAGCCTCGGGAAAACGCAAGAGTGCCAGAACCGAATTGCCAATCAGGTTGACCGTGGTTTCATGCCCCGCAATAATTAGCAAAACAACGGTGCTGTACAGTTCAGACTCGGAAAGTTGATTGCCAGCTTCCTCGGCTTGGAGCAATGCCGAAATCAAATCGTTTTGTGGCTGTTTACGCCGTGTTGCAAACAATTCGCCCAAGTATGCCGCGAATTCTTGGATTAACGCACCTGCCTTGGCTTGGGCTTCTGGGGTTAGGGCTGGGGCAATGGTGGCTTCCGTCCACTGCTTAAAATGTTCGCGGTCTTGGGTGGGAATACCAAGCATTTCTGAAATCACAATGGTGGGGAGTTGAAAAGCATAATCGGCAATTAAATCCATTTGCCCTTTGGCTTTGACTGCTTTGATTAAATCATCTGCTATCGCTTGGACTCGAGAACGCAAATCACGCACTCGAGACGGGGTGAATGCCAGACTGACCAGTGTGCGTAAACGGCGGTGTTCGTCGCCATCTTTGTTGAGCATATGATTGAACATCAGCGCCTCGAGTTGGCTGGGCTGAGGTACTTTATCGGCAGGCAGGGCGTTTTTAGCATCGCGTACAAAAAGGGTGTCTTGATGCAGAATATATTGAACATCTTCATCCAGCCGTGAAGTCCTCAATGTCCAAGCCGAATATTTAGTGGATGTGCTGGGTTTGGATGTGCCAAAAGCAGATTCGCAACAAATCGAGATTTTTGATTCAGTGCAACTTTTTTTACGCAATGCTAAGCGGGTCAATTCAAATTTTGTTCTCGAGCCAAAAGATAAGCCTTTTGTGATCCAAATTTGTCAGTTACTCCAAGGCTCACCGCTTGCCATTGAACTTGCTAGCCATTGGCTGAGAATCCTGACCCCCGAGGAAGTGGTCGAAGAAATTCGCTCGAGTTTGGATTTTTTATCCGCCAATCAACCAGATGTGCCATTGCGTCATCGCAGTATGCGAGCCGTATTTAGTGCCAGTTGGCAATTGCTAAACGCCCAGCAGCAAATGGTTTTAGCGACCTTGAGTTTATTGCGCGGTGGTTTTACTTTAGAATCCTTGGCTCGAGTGGCAAAGGCAAAATCCAGTATTTTATTTGGTTTGGTCAGTAAGTCGCTTATCTCGCGCAGTAACAACCGTTTTGTGATTCATGAAGTGATTCGTCAGTTCGCCGAGCAACAACTCGAGCCATCCCAAAAAGAAGCAGCACT
>JAYWHB010000168.1:0-4592 GCA_043777915.1 Deinococcales bacterium | reverse complement strand
CTGACATTGATTTCCTCTTTTCGTGGAGTTTCTCGTGTATCGGCTTAACGCATTTCGTTCAGCACAGAATTATACCCTAAAAAGCTGCTCGAGTCAAGCAAAATTGATGCGTGCAGCACGAGGTTTTTAGCGCTTTTTTGAAGCCGGAATTCGATGCCACTAAAATCAGTCCGTTTCCACTTCTCGAAAATCCGTAAACTCGAGCCTGAATGCTTCAATCAAGTGCTTTTTGACTTCATTCATCGGGATTTCATAGCCCAAGAGTTTTTGTAAACTGGTCATTTGGGTATCCTGGAAACCACATGGCACAATCAAATCAAAGTCGGCTAAGTTAGTATTGATATTCAGTGCCAAACCGTGAATCGCCACGTTTTGCTTAATCGCCACGCCAATACTGCCGATTTTATCGTCTCCAACGTACACACCAGCATAACCGGGGTTCGGACGAGCTTGTAGCCCATACTGTGCCAAAACCCAAATCTGGACATTCTCGAGCCGCCGCAAAAAATCACGGACTTTACGACCGACCCTAAAAATTGGGTATGCCACCAACTGCCCGAGTCCATGATAGGTAGCCGTCCCACCGCGTTCGGTCGCCACCACATCTATGCCAAGCCGCGCTAAGGTCTCGAGCGGATACAATAAATTTGTGTCTGGCAAATCCTTACGCCCATGGGTAATCACCCGAGAATGTTCGAGTAACAAAAGCTCGGGTGTTCCACCAGCCACCACCCGTGCATGAGCCTCGAGTTGCAGAACGTAAGCCTTTTGATATGGCACAACCCCAAGGTCATGAACAACAAACAATTTAATCCTCAGCCGCTAAAGCTGGAACTGCACTTCGGCGTTGATTGACCCGTGCAACCGCATTGGGGTCACGCAGCGCCTCGAGAATAAACGGAATAATCAGACCAATCAACAAACCCGCTACAATTGCCAGCAAGACCACAGTTGCTCGGCTCGAGCTTGGACGGCTTGGCGCAAAAGCTGGGACAAGCACTTGCGCCAAGGATTTACTCGAGGCTTGTTCGATTTTTAAGTCAACCAGTTTTTGACTCAGCGTCTTAAATTGCTCTCTGGTCAACTCGAGTTGCTGTCCAATCCGAGCCGAGGTAATGCTGTCGCTGGAAACACGGCGCTTCAACTCTGCAATTCGCACATTGAGTTGCTTGGCTCTGGTTTCATAGCCTTGCAGGGTTACATTGAGCCGCGTTTCATTAGAACCAAGGTCATTGACCAAAGTGCGAAGCCGTTGATACTCAGGGTTGGTGTTTTCGACCGAAATTCCTCTGAGTTGTTGGTCTTCGATTCCATCCAAACGACTGGCTTGCGCTCGAGCGCTTTCATACGCCCCTTGGGATGAACGAGCCTCAAGTGAAATGGGTTCGGCTAATTTATTTAAGGATGCCAAGCGTTTACGGTCTGCTTCCAGTTGAGTATTGCGGGTAGTCTGTTCTTGTCGAATTCCTTCGCGCTCGGCAGTTAATGAACGGATCTCGCTTTGTAAACTAATGGTACTTTGCAGTAAATCACGATAAATCGGATTCACTTCCTGACTCTGCAATTTTAAGCCCACCAAATCAGTCAAACGTACATCTCGAGTTTGTATTGCTGCGCTGATGATAGGGTCACTCAGCAACTCTTGTTCAAATGTGAGTAGCTCTGGTTGTTTTTTAAGTTCGGTTCGAGCTTGTTGTAGACGGGCATTCAGGGTTTTTAGACTCGAGTCAAAACTCTGCAGTCTAGCATTGATTTCAACCATCCGACCCTCATTTTGGGCGATTCTGCCACGCAACAACGGGGCATCGTTGGTTGCATTAAATTGGCGCAAGGCTTCGTTGGCTACGAGCATTCGCTTTTGTGCCGCAACAACTTGGTTATTCAAGGTTTGTTTGACTTGCCCGAGGGTTTGTCCATTGCTGATAATCCCTAGGGCTTGGGTATTATCCGCCGTCACACCAACTGTACTAGCAGCCACATCTAAATCCTTTTTGCGTTGCAATAAATCGGCTCTGGTTTGAATCAAGGATTGCCGCGCTTGAGAAATCAGTGGATCTAGTCCAGCCCGTTCGCCCGTGGCACTACCTAACTCAGCTTGATTTAAGGTTAAGTTGCTTGCATTACTAAAAGTTTGATAGGTTTTCTCAGCACTACTCAAAGCATCTCCTGCTCGAGTAATTTCACCTTGAAGCGTATTAATTGAATCTTTAACCCGTTCTTGTGGTAAAAAATTCAGGGCTGTATTGGTCTCACGCGCCCAAGCATTGGCAACCTCAGCCGCCAACTTTGCACTAGGCGCACTAACTTCTAATGTCACTAAAGAAGCATCGGTTGTCCCACGGGCATTTGGTTTAGGGAATTTGATTTTTAGGTTTTTCTCGAGTGAACCCGCGTCAAAGCGTTCAACCCGCCAATTGGTTGGGGCGTTATTTGAGGTGCGAATCTGTTCGACTAGCTTATCTAAAATAGGTCTGGAAGTAGCCACAGTTTCAATTTGGTCGGAAGTAAAAACGGTAATTGCACTGGTTTCAATTTTATCTTCAATTTTGGATTGAACAGGTGTGGTTTGAATCGTTAAATTGGCTTCTGATTTATAAACGGGGTCGGCAATAAAAAAAGCATAAAGCGCTGCCAAAAAAGCAAAAACAATTGGTGTAATTAAAATAATCAGGGCATTGCGTTTGAGGATTAAATAGACATCACGCAAAGATATTTCTTGTTCTGGCTGGGGGATTGTTTCGTTCATAGTTCTCCAAGGGTGTTTTTGTGAATCATCCACAAAAGCCGATTGTACTGTATCAAGATGAAAACTCTAAGGTGACTAAAATCTGACCAAAGGCTCGAGTTTTTTAAGCATACTTGGTCCAATTCCTTTGACTGCATCAAGGTCTTTCAGGCTCGAGAATGGGCGAGCTTGCACAATGCGTTCTGCCATTTTTGGTCCAACTCCTGGTAAAGCCTCGATTTGGGCTTGGCTGGCGGTGTTGAGGTTAATACGTTCACCTGTTGGGGTGGTACTCGAGACGGGTTGCTCAGGGTTAGAACCACTGACTTGTTTACTTGGTACACGAACCTGATCGCCATCGGTCAGGATTTGGGCTGGATTGATTAAACTCAGTTCGGCATTGCTGGTTGTACCACCCGCCGCAACAAGGGCTGCTTCGGTACGCGAACCCCAAGGTAATTGATAGACACCCGGTTTTTTGATTTCTCCTGCCACTGCCACACGAATTGGTAAGCGCTCGAGGGCATTTTGAGCGGCTGGGATTTCATTGGGGCGTAAGCTAAAAAAACTCGCTCCACCAAGAATCGCAAGTAAACCTGTGGTGATGATAATTTCGCGTTTGCCAGCCACACAAGCATGTTAGCACGAGTTTGATTTTTACATCCCTAAACTTTGGTCTTGGTTTTGTGGCACAGCTTCTTCTTGATTTTGCGGGACTAAAACCGCTAATAACTCGAGACGAGTCCAACACACCAAAAAAGCCATTAAGCTCGAGCCAAATAAACCCAGCACCCCAAAGGTTAGTCCTTCAAAGCGCCAAGCCAGGGCTGCCAGCATCGCGGGAATGGCACTCGAGACCGAAGTAAGAATACATAGCCGTAGTAAAGCCAGAAAATCAGGTTCTTCTCGAAAAGCCCGCTCGGAAAAAATAATTGCAAAAGCAGTTAAAGAAATGCCAATCGGCAAAAACCAATTGGACACAACCACAACTCGAGTCGAACCAGAAAAAAGCAGCAGCCCAGTAATAATCATTAAAATCAGCATTTGTACCAAAAAAATAATCAGTTGCAACTGATGAAATCCTTGAGTGATTCGCAATCCACGTTTCGGATTGTCAAGACGCAGCACTGATTTTTGTTCAATCAATAACTTTTGTAACTTCTCGAGCATAGACAGTAGTCTACTTCCTACCTTCACCCTTTCGCCTTTGCCTTGTTGCCCTTAGACTGCCCTTATGAAACCCGCGATTGTACTTGTTTCGCCCAAAGGTCCAGACAACATTGGCAGTGTTGCCAGAGCCATGAAGAATTTTGGTTTGTCGGATTTACGAATTGTTGCGCCACGTTGCCAGCTTGTGGATGCCCAGAAAATGGCAGTTCATGCTTTTGAACTGATTGAACAAGCCAGTATTTTTGAGACACTACTTGAAGCGGTCGGTGAACTCGAGTTTGTGGTTGGCACAACCGCACGGGAGCGCAAAGATTACACCCAGATTGTCACCCCACGGGAAGTTGCACCAAGGTTTATAAGTCCAGTCTCGAGTGCTGTGGTTTTTGGACGTGAAGAACATGGGCTTTTTAATGATGAACTTGATTTATGCCATGCGCTCGTTTCGATTCCGACTGAAGGCGAATACCCTGTCTTAAACCTTGCCCAAGCCGTACAAGTGATTGTTTACGAGTTGCTGCTGGCACGTCAAACCCCTGTTATCGAAACCTTGCAAGAAAGAGAACAACTTGCGCCGCGCCACAGTTTAGAAGGGATGTACGCCCATCTGCTCGAGTTTATGCTCGAGGTTGGCTACACCAACAATGACCGCAAAGACCATGCGCTACGGCGTTTTAGAAGTATTTTTAATCGTTCGGAC
>JAYWHB010000167.1:0-13051 GCA_043777915.1 Deinococcales bacterium | reverse complement strand
TCAAGGTCGAGACTGAAATGACCTTTAAGACATCCGACGATCAAGGCAATTTTGATGGCGGCACTGCCCCGATGAAAATGCAAGCCTTGTATCGGGATCAGGGTCAGGGCTTGACCAGAGTATTATTTGAGCATGTCTTCAACAGCGAAGGTCACGAATTTGCGGGTATGTTTGGAGACCTCAACATTCACGAAGGCGACCTGATTTTTGTCGCCAATTATTATCATAACACCGGACAAATCACCAAAGACGTGCGCCAAGGTGTGTTCTGGTTGCGCGGTCTGGACGGCAAACAAGCAAGTTTGGTCGTGAGTAGTAACACGACCTTGGCAGCCAGCACCAGCGCACCAACCATCTCACAATTTGGTCTCATCAGCCTGCACGACTCCGGACAATTTGTGCTACAAGCCATGCTCACCCCAGCTTCAGAATTCGCCCATCAATTTGCCCAAGGCGCAGAGCAAACGGCTGTTCTGCGTGGAAACCTCAATAGCCTTGCGCCTGCTACTCGAAAAACAGGTTCACCCAGCAACTTGCGGGTTGAAGCCAGTTCAATCTCGAGTGGTTTGCGTACAAGTAGCACTCGAGCCTCGGGCTTGACCTACTTTGCGCCGCGCAGTGGACCAAACTCGAGCTTCGCCCATGTCATCAATACGGGCAACACCCACGCACTGGTGGTCAATAACCGCGTGGTGATGCAATCAGGTGATCGTTCGCCGACAGGCAAAACCATCAACGCGATTGCCACGCCGCAAATGGCAAGTGATGGTTTGACTTACTTTATGGTTGGCACTGACACGGGTATTGAATTGCTCGTCACCAACGGCGCACAGTCACGTACCATCCTTAAAACGGGTGATCTATTGGTCAACCACCCAAGTCCAGTCAGCGATTTTATTGGTGTTGGTTATTCTGCCATGCACAGCGACGACGAGGGGCGACTGGCGTTTGTGGTGATTCACAAAGACGACAGCCAATCCTTGGTACTCGGCTTGCCCGTATAAGCACATTGAATCAAAAGGAGTTCATTCATGCCCGATCTTGCCATCACCACCCTCGAGACTTCGCCGTCATTGGACATCTGTCAGGGCTTTGCGATCATTCCAGCCCTGGGAACATTGCGTGCCAGTGTGCAAGGCTCGAATGTGCAACGCCAACTGCTGAATATCAACTACACAAGCTGGTTTATCAACGTGATTGTAGATGTGCGCTGGAGCTATTTCTTTGGGATTTGCGGACCCGCTTGGGCGATGAATACCGAAGTCGGCGGCAACTTTGATAACCCAGACCAACCGGCTGTACAACTGAATTGGGCAGGCAAATACGGCGACGGAACTCAGGACGGTTTCGCTGGCGGCATTCAAGTTGGACTGGAATTTGCCGTGACTTGGAATTACGACATTTTCCCACCGCGAATCTTCCCAAGGCTTCAGGGCAATGGCGAATTTCGCATTAACATCCTGAAGACCTTTCTTGATTTTCTGATTTCTCGAGCTTCCGCCGGCGGTTCTGGGGCGAAAGGCTCGGATAAACCGCGCACCTCGAGCCAAGGCACTTTGGATTTTGACATGTTCCAAACCAAAAATGGCGAATGGAAATCCAAGGGTAACATTCAAATGACACCGGGTATCGAAGGCACATTGAATGTGATTGACCTGATTCCCTTCACCAAAGCCGCCAATGCGCTGTTGCAACGTTTTGGCGGTACGATCATTGCTGGACCAGTGGTACAAGTTGGTTTTCCAATTACCATCGCCCCCAGCGAAATTGTGATTGGCAAGCAGTCCTATAACAACTTGCGCTTCGATGCTAATCGCACCATTGGTGACCGTAACGCGGGCGGCGATAAAGCCGACAATCCCGACACCAAATTGACCCTGAACATTAAACAGACCAGCCGCGTTGAGGTTCGGGTCGGTATCGAACTGGCAATCTCTCACTCGAGATTCGGTTACTTTGGTCAAAAATGGACATGGAGCATTGTGGATTTTATTTCGGCGCTGGCAGGTGTGCCATTGGGAACAGATACGGATGCGTTTAATGCGCTTGAGAACACCATCGGTACGGTCAATAAATCTTTTGAAGCCCAGAGCGGCAGTTGTGGTTGTGGTCCAGCCACCACGCAAGTTAGGCGAAAAGTCGTGTTTGGAGGTTCAACCCAATGAACCCCGACCTTCAACGGCAACTCGAAGCATCACTCGAAGCTCAATTTGCCAGCGCTCAAGCCGCCGAGGTATACGATAATGAATTGCGACTCGAGACTGCGGCTGATTTATTTGCCGCGATTGAGTCCAATGATTTGCTGACCCGTCTTAGTGTACTCGAGGCAATTGCCAATGAACCTGAATCGGCACTGGCACTAGGGTCAGATGGAAAACGTGATTTAATCGCCGTGCTGCGTTCCGAACTCGAACAGGTCTTCAGTCCAGAGATGCGAATGTACTTGCTTTCAGCCTTGACTGCCATGCCTAGCGATCCACGGGTCACGACTGCACTCGAGCAAATCTGGTTTTTATCCTCAGATACCAACGAACGGTTGTGTGTCGTCTCGAGGTTGGTGCAAGAAACAGAACCGGCTGTGCGCCAACACCTCGAAGGCAGTTTAATGGGCAGTGATTCGATGCGTGTCCAAAGTGTAGCAAACGTCTGGCAATCTTTGAGCGGGGATTCGCCAGCCCTGCACTTGCGCTTGGCGTTGGCTGCCGAATATTTTACTGGAACTGTCCCAAGACTCGAACAAAACACCGAGCTTTGGTTAAGCGAACTACGAGGGGTATTTGCCGACCGCGCTCGAGAAATGCTCGAAACAAACGCTACCCAAAGCATTGAAGTGCTGAGTGGCATGTGGCAAAAACTCAACCGCGAAACTCGAGCTTGGTTGCTTGACCTTGCACGACGCGTCGAATCCGAGAAACTCTCACGCTTAACCGACCTTGCCTTGCAAGACCAAAACTTGCAATTAGAAGCCATTCATGCCGCCAGCGCACCTTCCATCACAAATCAGTACGCCCAACAACTTGAGCAACTGGCAAACCATAGCCCTGTCCCTGAAATACAAGCCGCCGCGATTCGGGCAGGAGCGCCAGGCAACAACCGCACTCGAGCTTTGCAAGCCAATGCCAGAACGGTGCGAATAGCCGCCATTCGTCAACTCGGCAATACTGACCAGAACACGCTGCTCGAGTTACTACACGATACAGATTGGCGTATTCGCAGTGCCGTCGCTGACCGCCTGAGTTCATTTGGTGAAACTGGTAAGCACGCCGTTCAATCGCTTTTAGAACACGAATGGCTCGAGGTTCGCATCGCAGCAGCTCGAATCATGCAAACTTACTAATCCGCTCCCATCATTGAAACCAATTCATGGCTCGACTGGCAAATCAGGTTTTATACTGATTTGCCAGTCCTTTCAATCGCTCTGCCACATCTGCCAGATGCTGACTGGCGTTGCGGGTATCATTGGTACTGGCTAGGTTCTGGGTGGCGCTTTGCTGAATTTGCTGCATGGCACTGCCAATTTGCTCCATACCAATCGCATGTTGCTGCACACTGGCAAAAATCAGTTGGGCATTGGTTGCCGCTTCTTGAATTGCATACTCGAGGTCATGAATGGTACTCGAGACCGATTCAATACTGTGTGTTCCGGTTTCAGCACTTTTAAGACCTTGTTCGGTGGTCATCACGGCAGTGTTGGTGCTGCTTTGAATCTCTCCGAGAATACTCGAGATTTGAGTGGTGGCGGCTTTACTTTGTTCAGCTAAAATTCTGATTTCTTGGGCAACCACGGCAAAGCCTTTCCCATTCTCGCCAGCCCTTGCCGCTTCGATGGCTGCATTTAAGGCAAGCATATTGGTTTGGTCTGCAAGTTTAGAAACAGTTTGAATAATTTCGCCGATGGCTTGGGTTTGTTCGGATAGCTCGAGGATGTTTTGGGCAATCTGTCCGACTCGTTCACGGATGTCATTCATGCTGACTGTGGCAATCCGAGCGGCTTGAACACCCACCGAGGCGACTTGACTGGCAGCTTTGGCGCTGCTGTTGACACTGCTGGCATTTTCGGCAATCTGGTCAGCACTGGCATGAACTTGGCGCACTGTACTGGTGGTCTGGGCAACACTGGCGTTTTGTCCTGTGGCACTCGAGGCTTGTTGTCCAGTGGCAGCTAGAATTTCTTGGGCAGCCGAAGAAACTTGGGCTGCACTGCCCTGCAAGTTCTCAATCAGTTCTGCTAGGCGCGTGGTCATCGAAGCAAAGGCATTGCCAAATTGGTCTTCTGTTGACTCTGGGCTGATTCGATGTCCAATGTCACCACTGGCAATTTTTTCGGCAGTATTTGCCATTTTGCGCTGATACAAAGTCATTTTCTGTAATGCAATCGAAACCTGCCCAATTTCATCTCGAGCATCATCTAAGAAATCACTTTCTAAGTTACCTCGAGCCAACTCCTGAGCCATTTCTGCCATTTTCCTTGCCCGAAACCCAATGCTGTTGGTAATTACAAAAACTGAAATAACCAAGAGTGGCACAATTAAACTCATTGAAGCGAGTAATGCCGTCAGCAAACCGCTTGCTTCTTTAGTAAGCAGCGCGACCTCGACTTTCGCACTTAAATTGATATAAACAGCCAGTAAAAATGGTGGAATACTCAGACATAGCATTAAAAAAATTGAATTAAAAATACTCGAATCGCGTATCCAACGAATAAAAGCTGGCAATTTTTCTCGAGAAGTCAGAATTTCGGTTTGACGTGGGTAAAAAGCCAAAAAAGAAATCCCCAACATCCAAAAATTGTGGCGAAAATGACCCGCTAACTCGTTATTAAAAGCCGCCACTGTCGTGACCATCAGTTGCGCCAAACTGACCACTGCAATACCTCGGGTAATACTTTGCATCACTTGCCAATTAAAATCTCGACTTTTACTCGAGAAGGTCAATCTTAAAAACAAAACAGTCAGAAAAATAGCCACACTCTGATAAACAATCCTGACTAAACTTGGTTGTAATAAAGCGGTCATCAGCCCAGAAACAACCACGGTAACAAGAACACTCGAAAATAAGATGTTCAATGCCAGACCAGACCTAAAAAACCCGTGACGCTCGAGCAAAAAAGGAGTTTGAATCCCACTGAAAATTAAAAAAAATACACCCAGTAAAGAAAAAAAAGTATCAGTGTCAATGGCTTGGGAAACAGTCAAAAGCGGAATGACTTCTCCAATACCAAGAAAAACCAAACCCAAAGCCAGACCACGCAATGAGCCACGAATGGCTGGGGTCAATTGATTGGCGGCGGACAGTAAAAAATAGACCCCAATAAAATCAGTTATCCCAAGAATGTAAACTCGTGCTTCGCGTGAATCAAAACCAAAGGCGACAATGGTTGCCAGCCAAATGGCAACAACCAGAAATAAATTGCTCGGTGAACTCATGCTTGTATCATAACGTGAATTGTATGGTCAGCGCGTGCAAACATAACTTAAGGCACTTTACGGGTTCGCAAAGCCAAAGTCTCGAGAATCCAAGCCAATAAATTCACGGCATAAATCGTAGCCAATGCAATCAGTAAATACTGCCAATTACTTTGTAAGTCAAGTAAAGGTGGCAATTTTGACAAGCCCAAAATACTCGAGCCTTGTAAGATACTTTCTGCAAACGGCAACTGATACATCTGTATGATAATTAAAGCCACAAGTGCCACACTTGGCGGTAGCAATAAAATTCCCCAGACCTCATCGGCTAAACCAGACCCCGGAATAAGAATTGCCCCGAGGTGATACAAGACCGAACGCGGTGCATTGCGTGCCGAAGCCAGCCTAGGCACGAGTAACCACAGCAAATTTAGTAAAATAGTTGCCAGCACCAATGCCCCCAAAGCCTGATGCGCCCAAAAAGGCAAACCAAAATTCAGCGCTAACCAGTAGCTCCACGGGTCTTGAACCATGCGCCTAAATTCTTGTTCTAAAGTACCAAAACGCAGCACCACCAATTCTTCGGCACTTGGAACTTCAAGCATGGCAGTGCCTTTGCGGTACGCGGTATGAAAAGCGGCTCTGTAGCCGATAATACTCGAGCCAAGGTTTTGATTGGCGACCCTCGAGCCGAGTCCTGCCGACCGTTGAAATTCGCGTTCAGAACCAGCCTTATCGCCGCGTGAAGCCAAAATCACCCCAAGGTTATTGGCTGCCCCTGCAATGTCTCCACTGGCACGGTAAGCTAGAATAGCTCCGTCAGCGTCGTTACTGAGTTGTAAACCCAAACCACGTAAATAATCAGCCGAGGGTTGAGGCACATTGTTTAAGGCTTGAAAGTAACTTGTGCCACCAGCCGTGCCTTGGGTTAAAAATGACCCACGCAACCACTTATCGGCTTGGGTACTGTACTGCCAAACGCCAATGCCCACCACGCTTGCCACCAATAAGACCAACAAGACTAGTTTTTCGGTAAAGGTAAAATAAGCTGGCATACTATGGCGTAACCTTGCAAAAGGTGCGCGTCCAATTGCTCCAAAACGCCCACCAAACGGTGCTAAGTCCTTAGTTTGTTGCGACCAGTATTTGAGCAGCAAGACAAACTGCAACAACAAAAACGAAACCAGCGCCACCGCCGTTCCCGCCAAAGCAAAGGCTGATAAACGCACCAATCCAGCATCACCAAAACGAAAAACGCTACCTTTATCCAAGTCAGTCACAAATTCACGAACTTGTCGAGCTTCACCTGCACGGTTCTGGGCATCCAACCAAACCGCATACTCGAGAAACACCGTACCCGCCCCCGGAAAGTGCGGTGTGGTATCGCGTAAATACGCCAACCAAGCCTCGGCACGTTTTGGATTATTGTTCTCAAATAGAGCCTTAGCTGTTTCAAGCGGATTACCCCAAGCCGCCAGAACTGCCTTGGAAACCGCAAACCCCGGGTCATAACCGCTTTCGGCGTACTGAACTCTGGCTCGAGCCAAAGCCAAATCTGCCAATTCTGGTTGATTGGCTTTTTCAAATTCTTGGGCTAAGCGCAAACAAACATAAAAAGGCACACTGACATCAAGCGCTTCTAAAAAAACCGTCTTGGCGGCCTCAGATTGATTGGTTTTTTGTAAAGCCATACCCAGTTGCACTTTCAGAAGCGGATTTGTAGCATCCAACGCCACCCGCTCACGCCAAAAAGCCACTGGATCGCCAATTACTTTTTCGCGCCAACCACGATTAAGGGTCTCGAGCAAGGCTGGACTTGAGGCAAATACCACCCGTTCAAGAATTTTGCCATTCTCGAGCAGAAAAATTTCCTCAACCCCCGGTGCGGTCTGCACGGTTGCTCGGTAGCCAGACACAGTAGGCTCTAAGGTTTTGACCTGTCCAGATAAATAAAAACGCTGGGTAATTTTACCATTACCTGCTTCTTTTGCCACAATCGAACTGCCATCAGCTATAAATTCGAGTTGTGGTGGGGTGCGAACCAACGAAGCCGACAGTTTTCCACTTTTTGCTGAAACCGACAACCTATCCCCACTAACTTTTAACTCGAGCCGAAAACCACCCTGCGCGTCAGCCTGAACTGTGGCTGGCACTGCCTTACCATCGGGCAGCATCGGACGAGGCTCAGTAAAACTCAGTGCCACCGTAGACGTGGCTTCAAACCCTTGTCCGCTTAAGGTGGTGCGTCCATCAGCCGCAGGCAACCACGGGCTGACCTCCAACGACTGCGCCAAACTCGAGCCAAACAGTAGCCCAATACAAATAATTAAAAACCGAATCACAGTTTTGACAATAGCACTTTTCCAGACTCGAATCCCACATCGTCCCCCATTTTGTAACGCATCTGTACCGCCTCGAGATGCTACCCTGTTCTACATGGCAAAGACTGATGTTTTAATCGTTGGCGCAGGACCCGTAGGATTGTTCGCGGCTTTTTATGTTGGAATGCGCGATTTATCCATGCGAATTGTAGACCCTCTGCCTGAAGCTGGCGGGCAACTAACCGCACTTTACCCAGAAAAATACATTTACGATGTGGCTGGATTCCCAAAAATCCGTGCCAAGGAACTGGTTAAAAATCAAGTCGAACAACTCGCGCCGTTTTACCCGATTTACAACCTCAGCGAACGAGCTGAAAAACTCGAGAAGCTACCAGACGGAAGTTTTTCGCTCCTGACCGACAAAGGCAACACCTACCAAGCAGCAGCGGTGATTATTGCTGGCGGTGTTGGTGCATTTGAACCACGTAAAGTCGTTGCCCCGGGGGTTAGCCAATTTGAAGGTAAAGGCGTGCAGTACGCCGTCAAAAACCTCGAGATGTACCGAGGCAAACGAGTTCTGGTGATGGGCGGAGGGGACAGCGCCGTAGACTGGGTGTTAATGCTTAAAGATGTCGGCGCAAAAGTGACATTAATTCACCGCCGTGATTCTTTTCGCGCCCATGCCGCCACCACCAACCAAATGATTGCCGCCCATGATGCTGGAGAAATCAATATCATGACCCCTTTTGAATTGCGCCGTCTCGAGGGCAACGAAAAACTCGAGCGAGCCGTGGTTTTTAACAACACCACCCAAGCCGAAACGATTCTCGAGATAGACGAAGTGCTGAGTATGGTCGGGTATTTAAGTAAACTTGGACCAATTGCCGAATGGGGCTTAGAACTCGAGGGCAACCGTATTAAAGTATCCCAAGTCATGGAAACCAACATTGCTGGTGTCTATTCTTGCGGTGATATATGCACCTACCAAGGCAAGCTCAAACTGATTGCGACAGGTTATGGCGAAGCAGCAATTGCAGCTAATCACGCGGCAGTGGTTGCCAATCCAAGCCTTAAGTTTGAACCTGGACACTCGAGTGAAGCCAAAGATGCACCTGGCACAAAGCCAGCCGTGTCCCCAGTTGTGGGCGCAGACGACTAACCCATTGACCAAAGTACAAACCACTGGTACACTTCTCGCCGCACAGTAAGGAGAGGTGTCCGAGTGGTTTAAGGAGCACGCCTGGAAAGTGTGTGAACGGGAAACTGTTCCGAGAGTTCGAATCTCTCTCTCTCCGCCAAAAGAAACCCTTTGAGAATTCTCAAAGGGTTTTATCTTTCTTCTTAAAACAATTTTGGAATCTCGAGAAAAAGCTCAGGTAAACACTGTGGCGATAATTTACCAGTGCTGTAAACCTTACCTTCAAAATCATCAGTGCTAAACACCCAAATCACCCGACCCTCGAGTGAAATCACCCAGTATTCTTCTACACTATTCTCGAGATAATACTGTTTTTTGGTTTCAAAATCGCGCTTATGCGAGGTGGGCGAAACCACTTCTACCAGCCATTTCGGAGCGCCCTCGATTCGTTTATCCTGCACAATATCTTGGGTGGAAGCCACAAAAATAAAATCTGGTTGGGTGGTCTGCCCCGCGATAACAACATCAAGTGGCGCAAGAAAAAGCTGTCCAACAGGATTTTTAAGTAAATGCGTTTGCACTAAAAAAGCCAAACGAAAAGCGGTTGTCTGATGCACAGGCTCAGGGGCTGGTGGCACAAATAACTCTCCCCCCAAAAACTCACGCCGCTCGAGCGGCAACTCGAGAACTTCTTGCAGCGTTAAAGTGGCGGTCATGGGAATAGCTTAGCTTAAAATTGAGCAAACACAAAGCATTAAAGTGATTCACAAGGCTTTTACAAGTCCAGCGTCAATATCTGCTTTAACCGACTCGAGTAGCGCATCAAAATGACCAGCTTCAAGGTCAGCCGCAATTTGTGCGTCCCAAGCATCCGCCTCGAGTTCTCGAATCCAACGGGCAAATTCGAGAAGTTCAGTGTTGTCAAGTTTTTTAGTGTTTTCTTTGAGTTCAACTAAGCTCATGGAAGCATCGTACACCATAAATAAGAATTAGATTTTGGTATTCGAGTTGCCAGCCCAAGCATAAAGCTCGAGGCAGAGGGCAGAAGCGAAAGCGGATACTCGAGCAAGAGCGGCGGATTTGGGCAAGGTTGTTTGCAGGTGGCGTGCCTGACGTGGGCGAAACACACGCTACTCACTCTTTTGCTACTCTAGCCGATAGAATTTTGGGTCTCCCAGAGTAATTCGATAACAGTCACACCAAATCCCATAGCGATTTCCTCAAGTATTTTTATTGTTGGATTTGGGTCAAGACTTGTCTCGAGACGTTGGTAGTAGTTCTCGCTCATATTACATAGGGCAGCCGCTTCCCATTGCGTAATGTTTCGAGCAGAACGCAATTTCCGTAATTTTATTTGAAAATTGCGTTGCATTGGCGACACTCACCAAGTTTGGCAATTTGACACTCGAATTCGTACCCACTATAATGTGTCTTCAGTTCGATAGCTAGTTTGGTGAAATAGATTTTTAGTCAATAAAGTTAAAGGAAGAGTGAATGTCATGAAAAAAATCGGTGTTATTTTTATTGCAATTGTATGTGGACTTTTGTTACTTAGCCAACTTTCTGTCGCGCAACAATCGGCTACTTCAGCTTGTCGATCTGTTGCTGGAACTTGGCAAAGACAAAATGGTGATGTCATTTCACTTCGTCAATCCGAATGTAAACTGGTTTCCTCATTTACTTATGGGGCAATTTCCCATGAGTTGACTGGAGAATGGGATGCACGGCAACAAGCATTTGAGATTGAAGTTGTCAGAAACAATACATCATCTAGGTGCGTGACCGAAATGTACGGAAGACTAATAAGAGTTGGAAGTAAACAAATTGTCACTGAAATCTATGGGACTGATGGAAGGTGTGAATTACCAATTGAATTTAAGGAGCGTTCTGCTTGGGTTCCAAGGTCAACAAAATAGTCAATTTTGTTGAAATCGAATGCCCATTGAGAATTCTCGATGGCTATTGTAGAACACAACTTGAATATACATTTAATTTCTTAAAACTTGGCTTCAAGCACAACCCCAGATCGCCTCGGCTCGAGCCGAATCGTCACATAAAACTCGAGTTCATGGGCTACCCGAACTAAACTGGCAAATCTAAATTCGTATCGCTCTGCTCGAGTTTTCGTAACGCAATACTGGATAACTTTTTCAAAATTCACCAACCTATAAGTCATTTGCTTCTAAACCAGTAATCGCACAGACTTGTTCTTTGGTCATGCCCTGCCCGAGTAGGGTTTTGGCAATCTCGAGTTTGGCTTGGCGTTCGCCTTTGGCTTCACCTTCGACAAGTCCCGCTTCGCGCCCTTCGGCTCTACCTTCGGCTAAGGCAGTATCCACCGCGTATTGAAAAGTTGAGTAATTATCACGCATTATTTTTAGGCTCTGCTCGTACCCGAATAATTCACTTGAGCCTAGATTTGCCATTTTTGCCGCTTCAAAGGCTTGGGTAAACACCACATCCTTAAAAATCTCGGGGATGCTCTCCAAGTATTCAAGGTTTTTAATAAAGTACAACCACTTATCTAAGCGCGTTTTGAGTTGGCTTTCTGTTTTCTTAAAATTTGGTATCTCGAGGTAAATCAGGGTCAGTTTATCGTAGAAGACTTTATTGTTCTGATTTTTCAGATTTACTGTTTGAATCACTTCGCTTTTAATGGGTTCTGGTTCGTTATCATCGAAGGTAAAATCTAGGATTCCAATACAGTAAACCGCATTTAACCTGTAATTCCAAGTTCCTTTTTCCGCCTGTTCTCTGATTGGAAATGTAGAGTAGTAAATGGTTCTGTCCTTAAAATAGGCTTGGTGTAATCGTTGCAATTCGACAATGAATCGTTCACCAGAATCGCTTTCGCAGTAAATATCGTAAACCGCTCGGCGTTGGGCTTCGGTTTCTGGGAGTTGCTCGAGATTCTTAAAACTCAAGTCTTTAATTTGGTGCTGGGCAGGTAGTAAGGCGTTCAGAAAGTCTAACAGCATTGGTTTACTGGCTTCTTGTCCAAAGATTTTTTTGAACCCAAAATCGGTAAAAGGGTTAATGAATTGCGTTTGCATACTTTAATTCTAGCGCATTTTCGAGTTTTGAAAGAACTAAATAAAAACCTCTCGAGAATTCTCGAGAGGCACTGTACATCACAACTTAATTTACGCAGCCGTTACATTCAACTTCAAAGGAATCGGCACTTCTGGGTGTGGTTTGTAAACCACGCCGTACTCGCCAAGGTCTTTGATGGCTTTACCCATTTCAATTTTGCGCTTGTCAATGGCTAAACCAGTTTGTTGCTCGACTGCATCGGCTACCATTTGATTGGTGACTGCGCCGTAAATTTTGCCTTCGCCAGCTTTGACTTTTAATTCCACAACAATTTCTGCAAATTGTCCTGCCAATTTCTCGGCATCGGTTTTAATCGCTTCTAAGCGCTTGACTTTGGCGCGTAGCTGCATCTCGAGATTCTTTAAGTTAGCTGGGGTTGCATAGGCAACCAAGCCGCGTGGAATGAGGAAATTACGGGCGTATCCGGGGCGGACTTCAATGATGTTACCAGTTGTGCCGAGCTTATTAACTGGCTCGAGAAGAATCACTTTTGAATTTTTTGACATAATGATTCCTCCTTATTTCCGAACGAGCTTGTCGGTGAATGGCAACAAGGCAATCATACGGGCGCGTTTGATGGTTAACGCTAAACGGCGTTGGTTCTTGGCGTTGACCCCAGTCCGACGACGCGGCAGGATGCGTCCAGTATCAGAAATAAAACGGCGCAACATTTTGGCATCGTGGTAGTCCGTGACCTCGAGTTCACCAGTTTTGAACGGGTCAACTTTTGGTTTACGTGGGCGCTTGGCGTTCTTGCCGCCAGCTGCCGCGCCGCCGCGTTTATCGCCACGGTCATTGTCGCGGTCATTGCGGTCAGAATTACGGTCTGAATTGCGGTCCCTGGAACCGCTATTTCGATTGTTGGGTTTACCTGCGGGCATATAAAACTCCTAAAATGGTAAATCTTCTTCTGGTGGGAAATCTTGTAAGCCGTCATCAATGTCTGGTCTCGCACGGGACCCTGCGTCAGCTTGCGGGGCTGCTTGTCGCGCTGGTGCAAATCCGCCGGCTTGGCGGTTGGCACTCGAGGTGGTTCCGGAATTACCAGCAGTTCCAGGACCGCGAGCCAGTATTTCAATACGTCTTCCTTCAAC
>JAYWHB010000166.1:0-4603 GCA_043777915.1 Deinococcales bacterium | reverse complement strand
AACCCACCAAATAGATACAATTGTTAATTTTGCGGCTGAAACACATGTAGACCAAAGTATTCTTAATCCTTTTATTTTTACCCAAACCAATGTCCAAGGCACACATGTACTGCTTGAGGTGGCTCGTGAAAAGAAAATTCGCTTTCACCACATCAGCACCGATGAGGTTTACGGGACTATCGAAGGCGACCATCACAGCTTAGAAACCGATATTCTTGCACCGCGCAGCCCGTATAGTGCCAGTAAAGCCGCAGCCGACTTGTTGGTGCAGAGTTATTATGTGACTTACGGGCTACAAGCCACGATTACCAGAGGCAGTAACAATGTTGGGGCGTATCAATTCTTAGAAAAAGTCGTGCCGCTTTTTACCACCAATGCACTGCTTGACTTGCCACTTCCAGTTTACGGCGATGGCTTACAAATGCGCGATTACACCCATGTTTCTGACCACTGCACAGGTATTCTGGCGGTTCTCGAGCAGGGCAAGATTGGCGAAATTTATAATGTTGGGGCTGGTCAAGAAATCACCAATATGGCAATGCTCGAAGTCCTCCTCGAGACTGTGGGTAAGCCGCGCAGCCTGATACGTCATGTGACTGACCGCGCTGGGCATGACCGGCGTTACAGTGTCTCGGTTAAAAAACTCGAGGTATTGGGTTGGACAGCCAAATACGCCCCTAAAGAAGCGATTGCCGCCGCCGCCAAGTGGTACTTAGATAACCCAGCGTATTGGCAACCTGTGCGTCAGTCGGCTGGTTTTATGGCGTACTATAATCGGCAATATGCTAAACGGCTCGAGGTGATTTAGTGCCGCCAAAGATTCGGGAGCTTAAAAGATTACTGCATGATGCAGGTTTTACTGAGCGAAAAGGCAAAGGAAGCCATACCAACTGGAAACATCCAGCCGTAGCCGATAAAGTAACAGTAGCAGGAAAAAACGGTGCGGATGCACAAAAATATCAAGAGCGACAGGTCGAAGCAGCCATCTTACTTTCAAAGGTGAAACCATGAAAAAACCGTACACCATGCTGATTGAATGGTCTGATGAAGACCAAGTGTATATTGTGTCTCTGCCAGAATTTGGAGAGTTTGCTAAAACCCACGGTGAAACATATGCAGAAGCGGTCAAAAACGGCGAAGAGGTGATTGAAATGCTCCTCGAAGATTTAGAAGAAGACCATTTGCCACCGCCAGCCCCACGCCATTATCGGCTCGAGGTTGCTGTATGAAAGGCTTGATTCTCTCTGGCGGTAAAGGCACACGCTTGCGTCCACTGACCCACACCCGAGCTAAGCAACTTGTACCGATTGCTAACAAAGCCAACATTGATTATTGTGTCGAAGACATTGTGCGGGCTGGCGTAACCGATATTGGCATTATTATTTCCCCAGAAACTGGCGAAGAGGTCAAAACCCATCTTGGTGACGGCTCGAGACTCGGGGCAAAAATTAGCTATATTCTCCAAGACCGCCCCGGTGGACTGGCGCACGCGGTTAAAATTGCCCAGCCATACCTTGGGTCTGACCCATTTATCATGTATCTTGGTGATAATTTACTCGATGGTGGCATTGGTCATATGCTCGAGAAATTCAATGCTGGTGGGGTAGAAGCCTGTATTTTGCTGACCAAAGTCCCCAACCCAAGTAGTTTTGGGGTGGCGGTACGCGACTCGAGTGGTCAAATTGTGCGCTTGGTCGAGAAACCCAAAGAATTTATTTCTGACCTTGCCTTGGTCGGTGTGTATTTATTTACCCCAAAAATTCATGAAATTATTAGTAACCTCAAACCCTCGGCTCGAGGTGAACTCGAGATTACCGAAGCGATTCAAAACTTGCTCGAATCTGGATTTGTGGTTAATGCCGAAGAGGTGCGCGGCTACTGGAAAGACACGGGGAATGCCACTGACCTACTCGATGCCAACCGCCTTGTTCTCTCGAGGATTGAGCGTGAGATTCTAGGGCAAGTCGAAAGCTCGGAAATTGTCGGCGAAGTGCAAATTGCGGCTGGCGCGAGCATCAAAAACTCAAGATTGCGCGGACCAATCAGTATTGCGGCGGGTGCAGTCATCGAAAATGCCTATGTTGGACCGTACACCAGCATCGGGCAGAACGCCGTGGTGAAAAATTGTGAACTCGAGTATAGTATTTTAATGCAGGGTGCAAGACTCGAGGGAATTGCAAGGCGAGTAGACTCGAGTATTCTAGGTGAGGAAGTGCGGGTACTTGGCGAAGTTGAACGTAAGAATACCGTGCAGTTCTTTTTGGGGGATAGAAGCACCGTAAAAATCTAGTAGAGTCTGTATCCGAGGAATCTGGTAGAATTCGTATCCGATGGATACCCCAGCAATCAAATTTGGTACGGACGGTTGGCGAGCCTTAATTGCCGAAAATTTCACCACGGCAAATGTCGCTTTGGTCGCTCAAGCCCATGCCCAATACCTAAAGAAACAAGCCTCACCCCGAGTGGTGATTGGTTACGATACCCGTTTTGCCGGACGTTTATTCGCCCAGACTGTGGCGCAAGTCATGGCAGCCAATGGACTCGAGGTTTTTTTATGTGCCGATTTTGTCCCCACCCCCGTTTTGTCCCATGCTGTAGTTACCCAAGCGGCGGTTGGTGGCGTGATGTTGACCGCATCGCATAACCCTGCTGCTTATAATGGCTACAAAATCAAAGGCGATTATGGTGGCAGCGCCACCCCAAGTATCGTCGCCGCTATTGAACATGAATTGACGCAACTCGAGACAATCCCCGTTTTTGAAGCTGCAAAGCACCAAATTCAGACCCTCGAGCCTAGTCAAGCCTACTTTGCCAGTCTTAGCAAACTGCTTGACCTCGAGACCCTGCGCCGATTCACTGGCACACTTTTTCACGATGCGATGGGTGGCGCAGGTTGCGGCTACCTCGAAGCCTTTATGCAGTTTGCTAATCTGCCAATACGGGTTGAAAACATTCGTGGCATTCCAGACCCAATGTTTTACGGAGTCAATCCCGAACCCATCCCACAAAACCTAAGCGCCTTAATGCAACGCATGACCCACGAACCTGTCTCGAGTGTAGCCACCATCACCGATGGCGACGCTGACCGAGTAGGCGCAGTCTTACCAGGCGGAGCATTTTTTAGCAGTCACCAAATTTTTTGTGTGCTGCTCGACCACCTTTACCAAAAAGGGTTGCGCGGCAGAATTATCAAAACCTTTTCCACTACCCAGCTAATTGAACCCCTTGCCAAGACTCGAAACCTAGAAGTCCTCGAGACCCCAATTGGTTTTAAGTACATCACTGATGCAATGCTTGAGGGTAATGTGCTGATTGGCGGCGAAGAATCTGGTGGGCTAGGCGTGATTGGGCATATTCCAGAGCGTGATGGTTTGCTGAATTCGCTGCTTCTCCTCGAGGCGGTTGCCACCCAAAACAAAGGACTTGCCGAAATATTTGCTAACCTTGAAGCAGAGGCTGGTATCAACCACCATTATGACCGTGTTGACCTGCACCTCGAAAATACCATCAGCCGAACGGAACTCGAGACCAAACTGGTAGCCTACAACGATTTTGCGGGGTATCAGATTCTCGAGCGCTCGAATAAAGATGGCATTAAGTTCCACCTCGAGAATCAGGCTTGGGTGCTATTTCGACCATCCGGCACAGAGCCAGTCTTGCGGCTTTATTGTGAAGCCCCAGAAACGATGTTGGTCAAACAAATCCTTGATACTGCTGTACGAATCTTCACAAATAACTCAGGAACTCGGGGTTAAATGCAGTCTGCGAGGCGAGCCATGATGTGGCAAAAAGTGATCAACCACCCAAGTTTGCAAGACCTACTGTTAAAAATCGAATTGAACACACGGGGGTTATTGAGATGAGTCCAGCCACCAACTGGCATAGTTTATTGCAAGGTGAAATCATCTCAAGACTAAATGAATTACTCAGGTCGGGACGTAGCAGCGCAGAAGTCAGCATTCAAACCACAGATGGAGTACGGGTAGTCGATGTCGCATGGACAGAGAAAACTTTCATTCATCAGTATCGTGAACAAACCCTGTATCAAATCGCCCCTGCCATTTGTGTAGAAATTATCAGCCCAGGCAGCCGTAAAAAAGAAATGTAGCAAAAAACAGATTTATACGTCGAGGCAGGCGCAAGCGAAGTCTGGTTTTGTAATCTGGAGAGTGAACTAAAATTTCACAGCCAAGAAGGGCAACTTGGTAGAGCCGATTGGCTGTGAAATTTCCGAAAAGGATAGAGCTATGAAGTTTGTACCTTTTGTCCTTGCAGGAGGCAGTAGCGAATGTTTTTGGCAGTCAAACCCAAGCAGTTCCTAAGCCTTAACTGGTAGCGGACATAGCTTACTACAAATCACCTGTAGACCGATTTGACTCTCGTACAAGGTAGGAATATATGCAGTCCACAAAAATTCATAAGGTGTTATTCTGGTTTCTTGGAAACCTGATACCTTTAATTCCAAATACTCGCTTATACGGTTTTAAATTAACACTCTATCGTTTGTGCGGTATGAAAATTGGAAAGTACACAAGAATTCATAGCAAGGTAATATTTGATAATACCCACGTAAGTATAGGTGAGAATACCTTTGTTGGTGGTT
>JAYWHB010000165.1:0-4605 GCA_043777915.1 Deinococcales bacterium | reverse complement strand
AGAAAACCAGAGTGTTTACTTTGATTTACGGCATGGCGAATGCTTAGATGCTCGAGTTGCCACGCCTGAAGATTTAGCCAGCGCTCCGTATGCGATTAGTGCTGATGCGTTTACTTGGCAGCAAGTGCTGAACAGTAAACTCGAGCCAATTGCGGGTTTGTTACGCGGCAAACTGAAACTCAGTAAAGGCAGTATGGCGGTGCTGGCACGGTATGTGATGGCGGCTAAGGAAATGGTCAATTGTGCGGCTCGAGTGCCAACCCGTTTTCCGAGTGAACATTAGCTGGTTTGGCAATAAAAAACGCGCCACTTCTGGGCGCTGATAGGAAGTAGTGTATCACCTTATTCTCTATTCGTCAAATTTATGCACTCGAGTCGTACTGCACGATGCACTTGCGAATTTTAAGGGCTGCCTACCCTTGCCAGCTTGACAAAATGAGAGACCTAGGATTACGATGTCACTATCCTAGGATAACCTCGAGACGGCGCGAAACCGGAAATGCAGCTACTCGAGAATGAGGTGCAACCCATGAATCCAAACCTCTTAAAAGGCAACCTTGACCTGATTCTATTAGCCATCATCGAACCCGCCCCAATTTACGGCGGCGAAATCACCCGTGAGGCTAGTGAGCGCACAAGCGGCTACTTCGATTTTAAGGAAGGCACACTCTACCCAGCCCTACACCGACTCGAGAAATGCGGTTTTATACATGGCTCATTCCAGTATTTACCACGCGGTGGAAGCCCCGTGAAATTCTATGAACTGACCGAAAGCGGCAAGAAAGAACTCAGCCAAAAACGCCGCGAGCAACAAGCCTTTGACCAAGCCATGAACGCACTACTGGGGAAAATATGAACCACCTCGAGCAGTATCTTTCTCGAGCCACACGGGGTTTATATGGCGCTAAGAAACTTGAAGTACAAGCCGAGTTGCGCGGCAGTATCGAAGCGCGAATTTGGCAACTCGAGCGGCAAGGCAACACCAACGCCCTCGAGATTGCACTGCTCGAAATGGGCGAAGCCAAAACAATCAATGTTGGGCTTTTTAAGGAGCATGTCATGCCCATTATTTCTAAAGCAGCTTTTATGCTGATTGCTGCAATAACCCTAGCAGTTGCTTCACTCTCGAGCAGTCAAGCCCAAGTGACTTGGGCAACAGCAAAAGATAATCCGATGTTCTTTCAAGCCAATTGTGGTTGCAACTTTTTTCTGAGTTTAAGGGACTTAAGAAACTCACTCGAGAAAGCAGGTGCGACGGTCACAGAAACCATGAGTCAACCAAGAGAATTTCCTTCAAGACCATTTGTATCTTGGGAACGCCAAGATAGAACAGCCAAGTTTTTTAAGAACGCAAACCAAGGTTGGGATAAAACTGCTTTTGTTCGTACCTTAAATGTTCAGTTACAAAGTGCTGGGAAAACCTATAAAATACAATTGCAAGCCTTATCAGGTTACAGTTTGAACGCCCAAGAAAAAATGGCAATGAAACCCGAAGAAGCAGAATTTATTGCTTTGGATTATCTGCTTCAAAGTTTCAAAAGTATTGCTTTACCGATTCGCTTTGAAGGTTGGCAACGTCCAAAAATTCAGATTGGAACGTTTTCTTTTTCACTCGAGCGCAATAATTTAGAACTAAATCCAAGTTTTTTGTATCATGCTTTTTTTACAGATTGGTGGCGGCAAAGTCGTGTGCCAAAAAATCCTTTAACGATTGTAACTCCATATCAAGCCAATTATCCATTTCGGCATGCCTTACGTGTTAAATCAGCACCAAATACAGTTTATGCAGTGCTTATCACCACGGGAGGTTTCAAAGCTGCCAATAATAAACCCATCACTTACCTCACTTTGGTACGCGAAAACCAACAAGGCATATTGCAGTTTCGTTCTTTGTTCCAAGTTCTCGAGTTTAGCAAATCCTCCGATACTTCTAAACCCTCAGATGCAAACTTTGGAAATGTTGGTAATGAAAAATTCCCTGCTCGAGCATTGTTATATAAATTCACAGGGCGTTTAGATGACGCAGCAAAACCAGTTGAAATTGTCTTGCCCAGTAAAACAAAAATTGCTGCCCTCAAATAAACCTTTTGGCTCGAGTTTAATCGCTCGAGCCAAGTTCTTTTAATGCCAGTTCGCACCATTGGCGCACTTCTAGGCTAATTGCTAACCTTTGCAGACCCTCTAAATCCGCCCAGAAAAACGGCTCGAGTAGCGCGTTTGGCTCGAGTGGGCAAGCAAAGTAAATCAGGTCTATATGCTCATGCCCAAGGCTAATCTGCTCGAGTTGAATTCCCCTTGGGCGAATCAGGGGCATTGGCGCGTTGAGTTCATGGCTGTGTGGCGCGAGTTCACCAATCAGTGCAACCTGTAAACCCGTTTCCTCGAGTGTTTCACGAATTGCGGCATGGTCGGGTAATTCGTTTTCTTCGATGTGACCACCGGGCGGTAAGACCAAACCAAGTTTTGGATGAATGTGCAGCAGCACTTGACCTTGCCGGACCACAAACACCGCAACTGTAAAATCCCTTGTCATTACTTCATATCTGGGATGAATAAGTTCTTTAAGACCACTGCCCCAGCCGGTGACATGATGCCTAATCCACCATTATTGGGTGAAGTCACCAACCATTTTTTGACGGCGCTGCCTGAAACGGCTTCGTTTAACCATACGGGTAAACCAACACTGGGGTAAGTATAGTTTTTGTTGATTGAATTTTCGCTTCTCGGGAAAGACAATGCCAAAGTGCAAATCAGGCTTAGCCCAAGGATAAACCCACCTAAGCCACCAGCCGCTTGATTGGCAAAATCAGATAGATTCTGCATTAGGTCATTTAATAAATTGCGCCCGAGCATTGAAATTCCAGTTCCAAACCCTAGTGCCAGTACAAAACCAATCAGGGGGTGGATACCACCAAAAACATTAACCACCAACCACAACAATAAACTCAGGATTGCCGCCACCAATCCCAGCAGCCCACGCCGAGCGCCAAGCACCACAATGCCAGCCAGCAGCGTCACCAGTACCAAGTCTAACCATGTTAAATCAAGCGTCATTGCAGGTATTCTACTGCATTATCCTGACCAAAGCGTGACATGGTATGCCAGACCAGACACAGCACGGTATGCTGCTAAAAATGAACACCGATGCCCAAGACCTCCCAGCCATTGCCCTTGATGTTGGAATTGCCCGAATTGGTTTTGCAGTTTCTGATGAAACAGGCAGGTTTGCCTTCCCAAGGGGCTACATCAAACGTATTAAATTAACGGCTGATATTGCGGCGGTTCGCAACTTTATGGAGCAGGAAAACGCCAGTCTGGTGGTGGTGGGTTTACCACTTCGTACCGATGGGGCGTACTCGGGGCAAACACAGCGTGTGCGGGCATTTGCTAAAGACCTCGAGCGTGCAGGTATCCGAATTGCCTTACAAGATGAGCGCTTTAGCACGAAACTAGCCAATAGCCAGTTGCTGGTGATTAGCAATAAGCGCGATAGGCTCGAGAAGGGCTTGACCGACGCGCAAAGTGCGGTGTTAATTTTAGAAACTTTTCTCGAGAAACGACGTTTGAAATTGCTTGTCAATCAACCCGAATCCGAGTTTGAGGATTAAGCCTCGGCTTGGCTGGCTTTGAAGGCAGGGGTCTGAAATGCCCGTAAAATCAGCACCAAAGAAATAACCGAAAGAACGGCTGCCATAAAAAAGGCGATTCCGGGGATTTTTACGGGGGCTGCCTCGGATATAAAGTAACCAAAGGCAGTGTTGGCTAAAAGTGGACCAACCACCCCAGATAAACTGGCAAGACTGGCAAGACTACCTTGCAAACTTCCTTGTTCGTTGGCGGGTACACCCCTCGAGATGATGCTTTGTAAGGCTGGACCTGCGATTCCGCCAATTGCACCTGCGGCAATAATGGCGTACATCATCCAACCTTGGTTAGCAAGTCCGTAGAGCGTAAAACTAATCACTGACGAAACCTGACCAATTAAAATAGCATTTTTCTCACCAAAATAGGGCAGTAAAACCCGTATCAAACCACCCTGCATAATTGCGGCGGTTAAGCCCACCACCGCTAAAGAGATACCAACATCGGTTGGAGTCCAATTAAATTTATAATTGGTATACAAAACCCAAGTCGTCTGCAAGGCATTTTGGGCAAGATAGGACAAGACAATACTGGCAGTCAGGGTCAGTACCACAGGGTATTTGGTCAGGGATGTTAAAGAACCGATTGGGTTGGCTCGAGACCAAGAAAAATTGCGGCGGTTTTCTGAGCCAAGCGATTCTGGCAGAATAAAAAACCCGTACAACCAGTTAATGAGGGTTAGTCCAGCCGCCACAAAAAAAGGCACTCGAAGCCCCACATCGCCAAGGATTCCACCCAAGGCAGGACCAGCAATAAAGCCAAGTCCAAAGGCTGCACCGATTAAACCAAAGTTCTGAGCGCGTTTCTCGGGCGGTGAAACATCAGCAATATAGGCTGTGGCAGTCGAAATACTGGCAGAAGTTGTTCCTGCAATCACCCGTCCGATAAAAAACCAGATTAAATTGGGCGCAAAAGCCAAGAGGATATAATCCACGCCCAAACCAAAAAGCGATAATAACAATA
>JAYWHB010000164.1:0-4605 GCA_043777915.1 Deinococcales bacterium | reverse complement strand
CGCTCGAGTCACGTTCTTGGATACCTAGGCGCAATAACCATTTTTGATCTATCCACAGCGTAAAACTTGGGGCGCTGCTGATTTTTGGCTCGAGATGTATTCGCCATGTGTTGCGTCCAACAACCATTTCGCCGTTTTCGGCGGTGACAAGGTAGTTTTTGCGTATCCAATTGGCAGATAGTGGGGGTGGTGCGGGTAGTTCTGTACGGGTTTTTTCTGGGATGGCTCTGGGTGGGAAGATTTGTTTCTCGAGTATTTCGCCTTGAAGGTTGGTTTTGGCTTCTTGTTCAAGAGCGCGAAATAGGTAATCAATTGGGTTTGGGGGTATTTCTGTGGTGCTAAAAGCCACTGTTTGGAGGATGGCAATAAGTACAAGCAGGGCGCGTTTCATGCTTACCATCCTGTGCTGGCTTCTTGATAGACGTTGTAGGCTTCGCTTGGGTCAGCACTGACACTTGGGTTTAAGAAGACAAAACCAGCCGCGACGGCGGCGGCAGCAGCCAATCCAGCCACGGCTCGGGTGATATTCAGGCGTAAGACCCGAGTTTTTTGGCGCTCGAGTTTGACGGCTTTTAGGGTTGGTTGAATGGCGCTATTGTCTATAGGGCGCAAAACGCTTGCGTGTGAGAGGTAGGCGTTCCAAGTTGAGTTTTCTTGGCGCTCGAGTCTCAGGGCATTCAAAACGTGTTCGGTGCTGACTTCATCTCGAGTCTCGAGTTGGGCTGCACTGGATAAAAATTCATCCCATGCGTTGTTGGTATTGTTCATGGTGCGTACCCCCATCCTTCTAGTATTTCTCGTAAACTGCTTCGAGCGCGGTTCATTCGGCTTTTGACTGTACCCACTTCGATGCCCAGTACACTGGCGACGGCGGCGTAGTCTAAATTGCCAAATTCGACCAACACAAAGGTTTCTCTAAAATCGGGTTTAAGTTTGGCAAGGGCTTTCTCGAGGGCAGTGCGTAAGTCGCGGCGTTCGGCAATCTCGAGCGGTGTGTCGGTTTGGGAAGCACTTTCAATTGGGGTCTCGATGTCATGGCTTAAATCTGGATGTTTTCGGGTGCGGGCATAACAGCAATTCAGGGCGATGCGGTGCAACCAAGTGCTAAATTGGGCTTCTTGACGAAAAGTTCCAATGGCGCGGTAGGCGGCTAAAAAAGCATCTTGAACCACATCGTAAGCCTCTTCGCGTCCGACGATTCTCGAGGAAACAGCGTGAATCCGTGGGCTGTGGCGGCGCACCAACTCGTCAAAGGCTTCGTCTTGTCCCCGACGTGCCAAAGCCACCAATGAGTTATCCTCGAGGTCGCTCAGACTGGGGGCTGGGGTAAATCGTAGGTTCAAGATTCCGACCATTGGTAATTGGATGCAAGTTAAAGGCTTAAAGTTCCGCGAAGACTTCGGGCGTGTGATTTTGCGGTACTCGAGTAGCTTCTGGACTGGGTTGATGCCCTGTGACTCCAGCAAAATGATCTATGAGATCCCCAACCATTGCACTGGCAGTGACTAAACCCCCTGCACCGCCGCCTTGAAGAATCACCACCCCACTGGCATCTCCATGAAAAATCATGGCGTTGCGACTGGCAGCACTTTGGGCAAGTGGATGATCGCTTTGCAGCAGCACGGGTCGCACTTTAGCTTGCCAAGTCTGACCATTTGGGATGATGCTCCCGACCAGTTTGACCCGTTGTCCAGCTTGCACCGCTTTGATAATCCGTTCAGACGATAAATCCTCTAAGCCTTTGGTTTCGATTCTTTCCCATGCAAAGTCTGGGTCTACGGTCATTCGCGCCAGCACACAGAGTTTATGGGCTGCGTCTGTACCACTGACATCCAGCGTTGGCGGGTCTTCGGCGTACCCCTTGGCTTGGGCTTCGGCTAAGGCATCCGAGTAGCTTGCGCCGTTTTCCATACGGGTCAAAATATAATTGCAAGTTCCCGATAAAATCGCATGGAGTTCTAAAGTATTACTCGAGCGCAGTGTGCCAGTCAGGGGTCCAAGTACAGGTGTTCCAGCCATGACACTGGCTTCGCAGTAGACTTGCCCATTCATCATAAAGGGCTTTAGGACATCCCAGCATTCGGCAATCATGGCTTTATTGGCGGTGATTAAAATTTTTCCATCCTCGAGTTGTGGGTGTACCAATTCAAGGGCTTTGCTTGTGCCACCCATGGTTTCAAAAATAATATCGGCATCCTCGAGAACAGTTGGGTCGGAAGTAAATTGCGTGCCACTTGGCACATCGGCTCGGGACTTACTAGGGTCGCGTACCAGCACAGGCAAGACTTTAATCTTAAAACCTTGGGATAAAAACATGCTTGAGCGCGTCTCGAGTAAACCAAGAACGCTACTGCCCACAGTGCCACTGCCAATCATACCGATACGAACTCGTTTCACGGGCAGCAGTATAACAGGGCAAGGGAAAAACCACACAGCTAAAAAACAATTCCTCGAGTAGACTTAGGATATGCGTTATTTATTGCTTTTACCGATTTTAATGGCTTGTCAAAGCACGCCTAAACCAGTCACGCCACCTGTGGAAGTCTCTAAGGATTTAATTCAACTCGAGACCAATCCCGTCAAGCAGGGTTTTGTGTTGGCTCGAGGGGATAGTAAAATTATTGTGGTTACGACTAAATTACTGTCACCAGATGCTAAAAAAGTTAAAATCAACATTACAAGTTCTCCAGGTTTAGAAGTTGACCCACCCACTTTTGTAATTACTGGAAACTCGAATGCTAACTTAACTGTGAAAGTACCAACGACTGGCACAGACGACAAACCTTTTTTTAGAATTAGTGGTCAGGCATTGGATAATAATAATAATCCGATCACTTCAAATGTTCCTGAGGTTTTCTTTCAATGGGATGTGCCAAAACCAGTCATGCCATAATTTTCTCGAGTTAAAAAATGGACTGCTTAATGCAGTCCATTTTTACTTTTGAAATTGGGATTAGTTGATGTCGCCTAATCCGTTCTCGAGTTCTATGCGTGGATTATGACCATCCTTAACGTACAGACCACGCCAAGCGTCTTCGGTAGAAAATCCGCCATCTGGGAGCTTAATATCTAAGCCCGGTTTGATAAATTGACGGATGCGACCAACGCCATCGGACGTAAAGAACTCTTTGCCATAAAGATCACTGTAAAACTCGCCATCTGCGGCAGACCCATTAAAGGTGTCTAGCAAGTCCGAATATTTGAGCTTTACGCCAAAAATCGCAATGGTGCGTTCATCACCGTGGTCATTGTTTTTGGTATTGCGAACAATCGCAGCACACTCGAGCGTATCACAAGCCGTTGAAGGGTTTTGAATATCAATCAGTAAGCCAGCGTGCCAATCTGGGAAGCTAAACCCAAGTTTCTTTTGTAAGCCACCATCCCAGCCTTCGTAGCCATTATTACCAAAGGGTTCTGCTGCGACTCGAATTTGTTTTCTGGCTTTGGACTTATCGGCTATTAACGCATCATAAATCGCTTGTTGGTCTTTGCAAGGCATCCCGCCAGCTTGGGTGGTTTTTTTGATCACAAATTCTTTATCGCCAATTTTTTCATTGACAATACTTGCTCCAAAATCGCCTTTGAAACCAAGTTCGGCTAGCACCTCACCTTTGGCAAATTGGGCTGTGTCTTTTAAGCCAACGGCTGCGACTACCACGGTATGAAACTGCGTACAAACTCGGTGTTCAAAACCTGTTTCGGCATGAACGTTGATGTACCATCCCACGCCAGTTGTATCATCACGAATCACAAAGCCCTTAAAGCCCTCATGAATTTCGGCTTGGTCGCCAAATAGTTTTGCCACGTACTCGAGGGCTGCGCCTTTATAACCAATCAAGGCGGGGTCTGAACCGTGTTCGTGCTTAAAGTAGCACCAGTACACAGGGTCTATTTGCGGATGCCATGTGCCGTAGGTTTTTCCATCTCGGGCTGTTACATTGTACATATTGTGTAACCAACTTGGGCAATCTACATTTGGGGTTGGTACAGTTGCCCCAACAGGAGCTTGAGGTGGTAAACCAGGGGCAACAGATGGCTTTTCGTTGCTTTCGGCAAATAATAATTCGTAAGCATCTATTCCTTTACCCGGACTTGGCAACTTAAAATCGCCTGCCGAAAAGGATTTCTTGAAGGCTTTATACCCACCAGCCACATCGGCAGCGGCTGTCCAAGTGCTTGTCCAAGCCGCAGGTTTTTTCCAGAGCAGCACCACTGTTGCCGCACGATTTAATCTGACGGTCAGCCAATCGGCTCGAGCCGAATCTGACTTGGGGGTGGTTAAATTATCCCAACCTTCATAACCAACATAATTCACATTACGCGGTCTGTACGTTAAGCCACCATAACTTGCCTCGAGCCGAATTTCTTTTTCACGTTTGCTTTCGTTAATAATATAAAAACGTTGCACCAACGTATGTGGTAAGTCAGTTGGGTGGGTTGCCCCTTCGCTCGAGAGACGCGGTTGAACTTCGGGTAGAACAGCACTTATTTGCCCACAAGCTGCTAGTGCTGCGACGGAAATAAGAACCAGTGGAATAACTCGAGTCAGATTCATAAAACCATTATGCGTGAGCAAAACAACAAAGTCCACCAAATAATTCACAT
>JAYWHB010000163.1:0-4615 GCA_043777915.1 Deinococcales bacterium | reverse complement strand
GTTCCAGCCCATGACCTGACGGGCGGACAAGCTGGAATGCTGACCAACAATAATTTTGGCAATGCCCGCCCGATGCCAGAAGCCTATAACCGTATTCCTAAGCGGCTCGAGGGGTTGTTTCAGCAAAATGTCACGCCTGTCGTCACGGGTTTTATTGGCGAAACCGACAAAGGTGCAATCACCACCCTTGGACGCGGCGGCTCGGATTACACCGCTACGATTCTAGGCGCAGCCCTGAATGCAACCGAAGTCTGGACTTGGAAAGATGTGGATGGGGTCATGACCACCGACCCGCGTATTGTACCAGAGGCACAGAATCTCGAGCAACTAAGTTATGCCGAAATCATGGAAATGGCGTACTTTGGTGCAAAAGTGCTGCACCCACTAGCGGTTGTGCCTTTGCAAGAAAAAGGCATTCCATTACGGGTAAAAAGCGCTGCCGACCCAAGTTTTGCTGGAACACTGGTCTCGAGTGAATCACGCCCCTTAAAAAACGGGGTCAAAGCCGTGACTGCCGTGCGAAACGCCAACATTATAGACATTGGCGGGGCGGGAATGGTGGGGGCTGCCAACATCACCAGTCAGATTTTTGATGTACTGGCGGAGCTAGACGTAAACGTGATTATGATTAGTCAGTCCTCGAGCATGGCAAACATTAGTATTGTGGTGCAGCAAGCCGATGGCAAACGCGCATTGGAAGCCTTACAAAAACAATTTGCAGAATCCGACAGTGTAGGCACAATCGAATTCTGGGAAGCGATTAGTGTGATTGCGATTGTTGGCGAAGGAATGCGTGGTGCAAGAGGTGTGGCCGCCAAACTCTTTACGGCAGTAGCAAACGAAGGCATTAGCATTGACATGATTTCTCAAGGCTCGAGTGAGTTAAATATTTCTTTGGCAATAGATGATGTCCATACGGTTCAGGCGGTGAAAGCCATTCATGCTGCCTTTGGCTTAGACAAACTCGAAGTGTAGAATGGGAAATAACAAAAAAGAGCGCAAAGTCATTAGTAGCCTCATTACCCATATCGAAATTCACGAACAGAAAATCAAAGCAGAACTCGAGCGTGAAAATCCCAATCAAGCCCTAATCAAAAAGTGGAGAGTAGAAATTCGAGCCGCAGAAGAAACAATTATTCGCCGTGCCAAACGGCTACCCGGAGGTGAAATATGAATTTTCAAGAAGCCCAAGCCACCAGTCAAATCATGCTTAATGAACTCGAGCAACACGCTAATTCTTATCGTAAGGCACTGAAAGCATGGCGCAAAAATCCGACTGTGGACACCCAAGCCAAACTCGAGGCAGAAGTGATTGTGCTTAAAATTCATGCTGAGCAAACCGAAATTGCACTTGACGAAGAAACCGCTTTATTTCCCGCAGAGAAATCATAAAAGCTGCCATTGCCTTACTTCTCGAGAGTGAATGCAAGGTTTGAAAGAACCCGTAGAGGTAGGTAACTGACGATTCCCAAATGCCGTATACTCCCCCTGTGCTAAATGTTGTCCTTTACCAACCCGAAATCCCACACAATACCGGAGCAATTGCTCGTACCTGTGCTTTAATCGAAACACGGCTTCATCTGGTGCGTCCATTTGGTTTTCAACTGCTTGATAAACGCATGAAACGCGCCAGCATGGATTACTTGGAGGATGCCGAACTGACTGAACATGCTTCATGGCAAGCCTTTGAAGAGAGTTTAGCGCCCAACGCTCGAGTCTTTGTACTTTCGGGTTGGGCTTCCGAAGTTTACTCACAAATCGAGTATCAAAAAGACGATTACCTTGTTTTTGGTCGTGAATCCGATGGTGTGCCAAGAGAAATCCTCGAGAAGTACCGCACCTTAAGAATCCCCATGCCCGGCGCAGAAAAAGCCCCACGAGAAGATCATCGTTTTCATAGCCTGAATTTATCGGTCAGTGTTGGCATTGCCGCCTTTGAAGCCGCACGGCAAATCAGTCAGAATTGGACACTGAAATTGTAGTAAAGCGTACTTTTGACACCACAAGCAAAAATTTGCGCTAAGATGAACTTATGCAAGCCGTAATCGCTTCCAGCGATCTAGTCATGACCCTCGCCATTCAAACGGCTTTGGACGGCTTTGATGTGCGTCATATTGACTCGGCAGACCAAGCCTTACTCGAAGCGCACCTCTCGAACCCTTTGGTGGTGGTGATTCATGCCAATTTGCGTGGCACAATTGCTGCCCCTGAAGTGGCTGGTTTATTGTCGCGCCGTGCCGACTTAAAAAACACATGGTTGGTGGCAATCTGTCCTTTTGAACAAATGACTTTGTTTTATGAAGCTGGTTTAAGCGATGTCGAACCAGAACCATTTGACATGGTGCGTTTTAAGGTTCGGCTCGAGTTAGGCTTAAGAATAAAACAAGCCCAGCAAGGCTTAAATTTGCGTTTTGATACCTTGGATCAAAAATACAATCAGTTACTCGAGGAAGAACGGCTGCGTGACAGACTGACCCATATGCTCGTCCATGACTTAAAAAATCCGATTTCGGCAATTATGGGGGCAGTGGATTTTGTGCGTTCCGATGGACAAAATTTATTGCAACAACAACGCGACTTAATCGAAATGGCATATGAAGAATCACAGCGTTTACTGCACCTTGCCAGCAATATTTTAGAAGTACGAAAAATGCGTGACGGAAAACTTAAACTCGAGCCGAAATCAATGACAGGCAAAGACCTCAAACGGGTGATCGAAAATTCTTTAATGGATGTTGGTGTTGGTATGCAGCAACGTCGTGTCCGCGCCAGAGTCCCCGACAGCTTAGCCCTTTTTAGTGCCGACGAAGACATTGTGCGGCGCATTCTTGCCAATCTGGTTTCTAATGCTTTTAAGCACACCATCGCTCAAGGCAGAATTCAAATCGAGGCTCGAGTGGTTGCCACCATGATTGAAATTGCTGTGCATGACGACGGTGAAGGCATCCCAGACGAGGATGTTGAACGTATCTTCAAGGATTTTGAACGCTCGAGGCTAACCAACAGCACCCGTTTTGACACGGGCATGGGTTTGGCATTTTGTAAATTAGCCGTTGAGCAACACGGCGGAAGCATTTGGGTGCAAAGCGCTCGAGATAAAGGCTCGAGTTTTTTCTTTACCTTACCGCAGGTCATGCCAGAACCTATGGACATCGTTGAACTGGTGGATGGTTAAACCACTTTAATCAAAATGGCGACGTTACCGATGTAACGTCGCCACCCACAAATTAGTTTAGCTAAACCAAATACCCAATTCTCGAGCAGCACTGTCGGCACTGTCCGAGCCATGTGCCACGTTTTCGTCTACAGTGGTGGCAAATTCAAAACGAATTGTTCCCGGCGCACTGTCCCACGGACGGGTTGCACCCATCATCCGTCGCCATTCAGCAATTACATTTTCGCCCTCGAGTTCCATTGCCACGACAGCCCCACCACTCAAAAAATCCACTAAGCCATTAAAGAAACCCTTGCCATTATGTTCGGCATAATGTTCTGCTACAAGTTCACGGCTTGGAGTGAGCATTTTTAATTGCACAATCTTAAAGCCTTTTTTCTCGAGACGCGAAATGATTTCGCCAACCAAACCGCGACGCACACCATCGGGTTTTACCATTGCAAAAGTACGTTCAATAGACATAGGTTAATAGTCTACCTTGTGATTGTCAGGGCAGTTATCCTTAAAAATCCAAACCTTCTCGAGCAAGATAATGATTTATGTTCTCGAGCAACATAAATTCTAGCGATTGAATCATCCAAGACTAGCGAACAACATAAATCTTATGATACACTCCTGCGGTTTCAACCATGGAGGGGTGCCAGAGTGGTTGAACGGGATAGTCTCGAAAACTATTGTACTCGCAAGGGTACCGTGGGTTCGAATCCCACCCCCTCCGCCAAAAGAAGCTCCTCGCTAATAACGGTGGGGCTTTTTTATTTGTTCGAGTATGGTTTTTAGTTGTCTCTCGAGGGTTTGTGTATCCTCTGTGTTCTCGAGAATAAACGGGGTGCGTTGACGTTTCTCAAGGGCTGGCATTTGTGCTGCGTCCCGTGCCAAGACTTGCTCACGGCTGCTGCCATCTCGCGCCATCACCCGAGTAATCCGAGTCTCGAGTGGAGCATCCACCAGTATGACTGCATCGAACAGTTTCTCGAGACCATTTTCAAAAAGAAGTGGAATGTCCTGCACCACCATCTCTGCGCCTTCGAGTTCGGTCGTGCGGCGCGTCATTTCGGTTCGGACTCGAGGGTGAATAATGGCGTTGAGTTGTGTTCTGGCTTCGGGTTGGTTAAAAATAAGTTCGGCTAATTTTGGACGATTTAAGCCCTGTTCTTGGACATATTCTGCCCCAAAAGTCTCTGTCACCTCGAGCAGAACAGCCCTTGAACCCGAGACCTCTTTGGCTATTTTATCGGCATCCAGCACGGGAATACCGCGCTCGACTAAAAGTTTTGCCACCGTGCTTTTACCGCTTCCTATTGAACCTGTTAAACCAATTTGCAGCATAAAATCACCAAATTATTTTAGGGTTGGTCAGGTCATCAAAGGCATTATCGCCACTGACCAATGCCAGATTCTCGAGCTTGGCTTGGGCAATTAAACCTCTGTCATACGGAT
>JAYWHB010000162.1:0-1630 GCA_043777915.1 Deinococcales bacterium | reverse complement strand
GTGGTCTTAAAAGCCGCCGAAGCCGAAGCCAAAGTGCTGATTGGATGGATTAAAGAAGCCATTGCGGGCGGTTCGTGGCTGGTCAAACTCGGGGCGCTGCTGGTAAAGCCCGCCCTAAGAAGTGTGGCAGCCAAACTCGACCCCGCCGAATTTGGCGCTCAGCCGCTTCTTGGGGTCAAAGGCTTGGTTTTTATCGGACACGGCTCATCGAATGCCAAAGCGGTTTATAGCGCCCTCAAAACCGCCCAAAAAGCCGTGGATGCCAATTTGCTCGAGAAAGTCGCGCTTAAACTCGAAGGGCTGACCAAAAAACATGATTGAACGCTGGCTTAAAAAACTCGAGGGTATCCTAGATGCCGCCCCAAGTGTGGTGCTGACACTTTTACTGGCGGCTTTTTTGCTCTGGTTGATTAACCGTTTTGCGGCGGCTGTCACCACCCCAAGAGAATTCTCGAGACGCAATGTCCGCACCGAAACCCTGCGGGTTGTCCTAACCTCGAGTTTACGGGTGCTGGTGCTGGTTTTAACACTGGTAGCAGTGCTGTCTGAACTTGGTGTCAACGTCACAGCGTTACTGGCAGGGGTTTCGATTCTTGGTTTAGCCGTCAGTTTTGGCGCACAAAGTCTGGTTAGAGATGTGCTGAACGGATTTTTTATTCTGCTCGAGGACCAGTACGGCGTGGGTGATGTCATCAAAGTCAATGCAGCTTCGGCGCATGTACTGGCTGGCAGTGTCGAAACCTTGAATCTTCGTGTTACGGTTTTGCGCGATTTAGAAGGCACAGCCCATGTTATTCCAAATGGCGAAATCAAAACCGTTAGTGTGTTATCTAAAGACTGGGCGCGAATTGTTGCCGATGTCGAAGTTCCAAACACGGTTGCCATAATCGAAGCGATGAGTGAACTGCAACGCTTGGTCACAGAATTTTCCAATCAACCCGAACTAATCAACAAATTTCTCGAGCCTCCCGAGGTACTGGGTATTCAAGCCCTTGGCGCACAAACCACGATTCGGGTACTGATGAAAGTTCAACCCAAAGAACAATGGGCGCTGTCAAGAGAATGGCGCAAGCACCTTAGAAACCGCCTTGACGAACTAAACTGGCAAGCGCCTCCTGCCAACCCACCTGTGACGGTACAACTGATTACCGAAGGTACAAATCGCAACGACTCCGAGCCTCGAGCTTAGGAACTGTCCGAAAATAAAATCCGTGAATCGTAGGGCGAGGCTTCTTGACCATAAACGCGCACCTGACGGGCATGGTCGCATGCCTCGCCCCTACGACAAAAATCTCGTGCTAAACCGTAGGGGTTAGGTATGCCTAACCCGTTTACGGTCAATGATGATCCATTTTCAAATCGGGAAGCGCCCAAAGCCCGAAGCGCGAGTAGCCCGACAGGTGCTATCTTACGAGCAAGAAGGTGCTGCTCTAGGGGCAAGAAGTTATTTCTAGACAATTCCTTAGGCAAAGAATTTAAGACATTAGACCTCTTGCATAAATAAAATCCGTCTATGTAGACGACAATCTCCAGTTGAATGCAAATATGGCTCGAGAATAGAAACAATGCGTGAAAAACAATGTGGTTTAAAGTTATACAAATTATTTATCGTCTCAGATGTACTTTTTGA
>JAYWHB010000161.1:0-1630 GCA_043777915.1 Deinococcales bacterium | reverse complement strand
GTTGCGCTGGTCGCAAGTTTCAATTCAACAGACTCACGGGTTTTGCTTTCTTTATCAAGGTAAAATGCCCAAGCAACTTGGGTAATCTGGCTTTTTCTTCCCAACTTTTGATTGAAGTCATGCGCCAATTTGAAGGCGCTTTGTAAAGCCCCAAGATACTCTATTGGTTGGTTCATTCTCGATTCCCCACTCCTAACTCGAGAGTATTGTCGTTGCTCGAGTCATCCTCGAGAATAACTTTGCGTTTCATGGGTGGAATCCATTTCTTCCAATGTTCTGGAATTTCCAAACGCATTGGCTCGAGGTTCTGAGCAATCAAATAGCCATACTCGAGAACCCCTGTCATTTGAAGGTAACGGGCATCTTCAACAAGGTTTAGTAACTCAAGGGTGGTTTTGGCACTGACCACAAATGGTTCTATCTTTTTGGTGTCTGTTGGGTGAACTCGAGCGATGTAAGTACCGTTTGTTGGATCACCAAATTGAATGGAGACTTGAGTGTTTTGTTGGTCATCTTGGATAGTGGTGTTTGCTTGGATGAAGAAATGGTAGAAATGGTGGTTGTATTCGATATGAATACCTTTTGGCACTGACGGTGGCGTGGTGACCAAAGTTGTAAATGTTCGTTGTTCAATATTAGGTTGTTTAGGATTCATGATGATTTGATACCCCTTGAGGATTTGTGTTCAAACTGGACTTTCTTGGGATGCGAATTGTCACTGTCGAAATACTTTGTGCCGCCAGCAACCCTTGCTCAAGTAAGCCTTGCATTAACCAAGTGCTTAATGGGTTGGCTTGTACAGTCTCAAACTGTTCCTTAGACAGTTGAATGGTGTTTACAAAGAATGTCGGGTTCTGACGACTGGTCAGGGTGCGTAATGAGACTCGAGCAGAAACTGGATCAAGGTGTTCTATATCCCCAGCTATGCTCCAAAAAGTGGCTGGTGTTTCAATCTGTGAAGCTTGAGGGCGTAGCCGTTGGACTCGCAATGGTGGCTTGAGGTTTCCATTCGGGTTGCTGGTGAAATGCAAGGTAGCTCGCCAAGTGCCATTTAAGTTACCTAAACGAAGGACATCTGAAGCGACCAAGCCTTGGAAAACAGTACCATCCGAGAATTTGAGACGTACTAAACGTCCTTTGCCTGGGTCTTCTAATTCAACGGTTGCAACTAAAAAAGCATGATAGCCGTTGGGTGAGCGGATAGATTCAAATTTCACTGCTTTGGTTTGGGTATTTGAGCTTCGTTTCATAGCATGGCTCTCCAGGCATATCAGGAAACCTTCAAGAGCCGCTTCGATTCATTATTAGGATCGAGAAGGTGCGCTTGAGAGCCGCTAAACAAGTTGAGGAAATTTTTTGTGACCTACATTTCTGTAGACTGGGAAAGATTTTACTTTATCGCACGGTATTGTTGTCAAGTTCATGTTTTTTGCTGGGTTGTCCTCGAGATTATGTAGGCGTGGCGGTGGTCAATTAACGATATTCAAGTACGCAATTCTATAATTTATAGAAGAACTTTAGCACGAATCCACCTAAGTACCTCCCTAAAATGATTTATATTTTAACTCCACCCACAGCCTTAAGCGCAACCAGCAAAGCCTCCCGCAATTCATCAAGTGAGTTGTAACAG
>JAYWHB010000160.1:0-4630 GCA_043777915.1 Deinococcales bacterium | reverse complement strand
TCGAAAGCGTCTCGAGTTTACGCGGCAAACGGGTAGACCAAGTGTTCATTGGCACTTGCACCAACGGGCGGCTTGAGGATTTACAAATTGCCGCCGCGATTCTAAAAGGTCGTAAAGTCGCCAGTCATACACGCTTGTTGGTCATTCCAGCCAGTTCAGAAGTTCTCGAGGCTGCCATGCAGGACGGTACACTTTTAACCATTATTCAAGCGGGAGGCACACTTTCTACGCCCGGCTGTGGTCCGTGTATGGGCAGACACCAAGGGGTACTCGCGCCGGGTGAGGTTTGTGTTTCCACCAGCAACCGAAATTTTATTGGACGAATGGGCGATAAGGATGCCGAAATTTACCTTGCCAGTCCAGCCGTAGCTGCTGCCACTGCCATTATGGGGAGTATTGCACTACCCTCTGATTTGTGTACCACTAATACGAAGTAATGCTAAAAAAAGCAACATGGCTCTGTCGTAGCTTTTGTATTGCTCGAGACTCAAAAGTCCATGAGCAACCTCGTGCCGTAAGTTAAAGCCCCCTTTATCAATCAATACAAAACGAAGAAAAAAAGTAGTGTCCTCATCAAAAATCTTGCCAATTTCAACGTGATGCAACAAGTCGTTAATATCTAGCACTTGCTCTTTATCGTCACGATTGATTTTCATTGTTGCGATTCCTGCGTTTGTAAAGAGCCGACGAATCATTCCCTCTAGCTTGACAACAATTGAATCAATAAACAAGATTGGTGGATTTAGTACCTTTCCTTCTAAGATATGAGATTCTAAATCTGCAAAAAAACTTCGTATGGCAGGTTCAATTAGCGGCAGCCAGTGTTCTTGTCGCACACCACCAATTAAATCTGGCACATCAAACTTTTGATCTAACCAAGTAGCAAATTGCAAAAATTTTAAGCAGGATTCTGCGTCAAGTTTACCCAGCCGAACACCTTCAACAACGTGGGTACAGATGTAATCCGAATAGCCAAGTTGAAGAGTCACTGAGTACACTTGCAGTAAATCTCGGTGGTTTTTTTCGTCCTCCGTTGCATATTGTGCCACAACATTACCTCGAGAGTCTACCTGCGTGGTTGTAAAAAACTTACTGAAAACCAACTGGTCTGGTTGTATTTGACCCTTTAATTGCGTAATAGATGGCATAGACAACTTATCAAAAGCTAGAGCTTGTAAAACCTTTCGCGCTCCACTTTTCGCCGTTTGAATTATTGTGTCTAATATCTCTTGGTGTCCCTTTTAAAATATGGCTTGTTGTTCTTCCGATAACTCGACTGTATGGACACTCAACTTGATTCGTTTTCTTGCTTTCTCAAAAATTAGTTTGGTATCTGCGGCTCGTTCAAGCGCTTTTGCCTGTTGAAATGCTTTTATTGCTTCGTGCAAAAAAACTGTACTCCCAGTATGAAACTCCCGTGACTGTGCTACCCGAAGCAAGTATTCACCTAGTTCGAGCTTCCAATTCACATCTGGTTGGGTGTCCTTAGAGCATTTTTCGGAAAACTGAATACCAAGGTCAAAAGCTGTCCGTGTCAAAACTTCGTACTGACCGATTTCTTGTTTCTGAATCAGTTCCCAAAGCCGTTTAAGTATTACTGGATATAAGTCGTTCTTGAAAAATTTCCTTTGCTTAAGAATAAATTCTGATAACTTTACGGACATCAGTAAGGTACTTTTCCCTTGTTGAGAAGTACAACAATCAATAATCCTTAGCTTAACTTTCTCAATTTGGGCTTTTGCACCAATAATTGCCAAGCACAATGTCTGACAAAGAATATCTATCAAATCAGAGGCAGGATAACCTTCCTCGTCATTGGACACTCGTTCCATAAGAATTGTCGCATACTTTAGGTATTCTTCAATGGCAAGTGCAGCTAGACCATAGGAAGATTTCTTGAATTGCCATCTAAAATGGGCGTATTTTGCTCGAAGCAAATGGCTTTGGCATTGAGAAACACGACTCTCAAAATAGGACAAATCCTTTTCAGTAAGTTGAAATGCACCAACATCGCGTCGTTTCACCCATCCTTCATTTGTCCACTTTCCGCTCCAGCATCTAATTTCCAGTTCTATCAAGTGCCTTTCACATTCATTTGTACTTTTTCCGTTTGCACTTATGAAAGCACTAAGAATTTGATCGCTATAAAGAAACCCGCGATCTTTTAAGACAATAGATTCAACTTCAAGATAAACTGACTCTAGTGTTTCTGATTTCATCAGAATAGAATAGTATCAGCACTAAATTTAGTCCATAGCTTAAATGGCTGAGAGGAACAAGAATCTCGCGGGTTGTAACATTTTCATCGCATCACGCTCGAGACTTTAAGGCTACCTTCTCGAGCCGCCGCGCTGGTGCTGTAATTTCCAACCAGCACACGATAAATCCCGTCATCACCTTTGGAAACTCGAGCCGTTAAACCACTTCCTTCAATTTTACGTTGTAAGGCTTCGGCATTATTTTGGGTGCGAAATGCCCCCGCTTGAACTCGCCATGAACCAGCATCTTGGCGAACCGTTAGAGTGCTTGGCGGTGTTTCGGGCGTAGTTGGTTTTTCTACATCTCGAGTCGGTGCAGGTTTTTCCAAGTCTCGAGTTGGCTCTGATTCTGGCGCATCTCGAGTTTGAACGGGTACTGGTGTTTCTCGAGTTGCTTCTGGCACTGTTCGAGTTGGTGCTTTAATAACTGGTGTCCGCCGAGGTTCAATCGGTTTTGTGGGTCGTGGTTTAATGCTAGAAACTGGTTTATTGCTGGCTTGGACACTGGGAGCGGGTTGATCAAACTGGCTTGGTAATGGCGTGATTGCTTCCAAACGAACCACTTGGCTTGGGGCTGGTCGCAGTAAAACATAAGCAACTGTGCCAAATCCAAGTAATGCAATCAAAACCAATATCCTTTTCACTGTTTGACCTTCGCCTTTTGCCTTTTGCCTTTCGCCTTCTCCATTCTAAGCAAATTCTTGCCAGTGCGCTCGGGTTTTTGAGGCAGTTCTAAATTTCTCGAGTTGCTGCCTATCCCATTCAATCAGCGTTTGGTCATTGGCTTGACTTTCTAAATGGTGTTGTAATTCGTGGGTCAGGGTTTCCCAGAGTTGTTCGTCCCAGTCAAATCGTGGGTTGTGTTGGGCAACAGCTAAAAAACTCCCATAGTAAATGTTGATGTGCCGTCCGATGTGAATTCTCGAGTCCATAAAACTCTCAAAGCCGGGGTCGAGGTATTCGCCCATGCGAACCAAACCTTGTTGTGGGTCGCCTTTTTTTTCTGCAAAACAGTGTACCCCTTGAAGATTTTTGAAGTAAGGCTCGGGGATAATTTCAATCATTTCTTGCAAGCGATTTTCAAATTGCTGGTAGTTCATTATATGAGTGTACTAGACTCAAGTGAGTTGAGTGTGTATTTTCTAAAACCTTGTGTTAATCTTTTATTATGACCAAAAAAGATGCCGTCAAAGCCCTTGGATTTACTGCCAGCTTGCTCGAGTTAATCGGTGAGAACGAATTTCGTGCTAAAGCCTACCAAACCGCCGAACGAGCGCTTGATAACCTAAGCGGCGATTGGGAAACACTGGTCGAGAAAGGCTTTACGGGGGTGCGTGGCATCGGTAAGCAACTGGCAACCGACCTGAGTCAGTATCATGCCATTGGGACTTTTGCGCCGCTCGAGGAACTCAAAACTCAGATTCCAAGCGGAGTTCTCGAGTTATTTCGGGTGCGGGGCTTGGGGGCTAAAAAAATTCGTACCCTTTGGGATGCTGGTGTGATTAGTCTTGCCATGCTGATTCGTACTGCCCAAGCTGGTGAACTCGCCGCACTCAAAGGTTTTGGGGCTGGTTCACAAAAAACCATTCTCGAGAATGCCGAATTTGCGGTGCTTTCCAGCGAGCGGCGATTGTTACAAGATGCACAAATGGCATTTCTTAAACTTAAAGCTCACTTTCCAAGTACCATTCAACTCGAGGCGGGTGGAAGTCTGAGCCGTCATCTCGAGACGATTGGTGATTTAGATGTGGTGGTATTGGGCGATAACGACCAAATTCTCAAAACGCTGAACCAATTTCAAGCTGTTCCAGACCAGACGTACCCGCATTTATTTTCGTTTTCCTTCGAGGGTTTTGTGGTGCAGTTGGCAATGGCAACTGAATCCACTTTAGGTGCAACCCAATTTGTGATGCGTGGTTCTAAGTTATTTCTCGAGACCGCCATGAATCAAGCTGAGAAAAAAGGCTACACACTCTCGAGCCAAGGGTTATTTCAGGATGCTGTACTCGTTCCTACGCCGTCCGAAACCGATGTTTTTAGACTGCTCGAGTTGCCATTTGCTACACCTGTACTGCGTGAAGCTGAGCATCTTGGCAAGAATTTGCCTACCGATTTACTGCAACAATCTGAACTGACCGGAATGCTCCATGTTCACACCAATGCCTCCGATGGTTCGCATAGTTTGCGCGAAATGGCATTGGCAGCCAAAAGTCTTGGCGTGCGCTACTTGGGGATTTGTGACCACTCGAGGAGCGCTTTTTATGCCAATGGACTGAGTATTGAACGGGTTAAAAATCAGTGGCAAGAAATCGAAGCCCTAAACCAAGAACTTGAGGGCATAACCATTCTAAAAGGCATCGAATCCGATATTT
>JAYWHB010000159.1:0-1635 GCA_043777915.1 Deinococcales bacterium | reverse complement strand
GCTAATCTAAACGGCTATGACGATTGCTTTGCGGTTGTAGCTGGGTTGGTGAATTTCAAGAGTATGGGTAAACTTGCGTGGTGATGATTCACTAAAATGAAATTCGCGGGATTTAGGGAAGTATTGATTTTATCGAAATTATTTCGCCGAAGGTCTAGTACAAGTCTCGGGAACAGAAGGCACTATTATTGTACTGGCACAGCAAATGATGATTAATTCTACAAAAACTAATCAAAAATGATTACTCAAAAATGGGGTCGCGCAGCATCAAGAATATACTTACACTACTCGAGAACCCTAACGAGGGTTGAGCTACAAAAAGGTGGTAAACGATATGATAAGAGAATTGGATACACAAGAAGCACTCGAGACAGTTGGCGCATGGGGTTGTACAGACACGACGAATACGATTGCTTCCATACTTGGTGGTTTCACAGCAGGAGTTGTTGGTGTTGGAGCGGGAGTTGCTTCAAAAAATCCATATGTTGCTGCCGCAGCAGGCGGCGGCGCAGGTGGTTTTGTTTATGGGGTTACAAATGGTGTTTTGAACAGTATTTTCTGTTAAATCCTCTGGCTTTTAGCAAAAAAGCACCTTAGGAGAAATTCTAGGGTGCTAATTAAATATCTAGGTAAAATTCGGTAAAGGGGAATTATGTTAAAGCTAATTCAATCTATAGGGGTAGGTTTAATCGTATTTCTTATTTGTAATCTAACAATTTTTGCTATAAAAAACATTTTCTTTAATCAATCGAATATAAATGGGGTATTTTTTTCTTTGACTTTGGGAATTTTTTTTTCAGTCATGAGTTTTCTAAGGAAGCCAAATAAATGAGTATGCTTAGAATTCACAACTCTTCACTTTCAAGACAAATACTGCTCGAGTGGGAGCAACCCTCGAGTCGCGTTGCTCACTCAACTTTTTGGGTACTGGCTTTGTTTGTGGTGGCTGCTGTCATCTGGGCTTCGATTACGCAAATTCAACTTTACGGCTTGGTGCTTGGTCAACTCGAGCCAGAGAAAAAACTTAGTACCGTAGAAATGCCGTTTGCTGGGCGAGTTCTCGAGATTAGGGCGCAACTCTGGCGTGAAGTCAAAAAAGGCGATGTGCTGTTTATTGTAGATGGTGTCGGTACGGATGCTGCCGAAAGCACCCTTAAACTCGAGCGCAGTAAGAATCAACTAGCAGATGCCCTGAAAACCCTCGAGACAGCCCAGACCGACGCAACCCAACAAGCACGGAAACTCGAGTTGGTCAGGGCGGTTTTTGAAGTGGGTGCGGCTTCACGAATGGAGTTTAAGGAGGCACAAGAAAATGCGGCTCGAGCCAAGGTGATTCTCGAGCAAGCACAATTGCGGATTCAGGGCTTGAAGCTCGAGCAGGTGCAACAAAAACGCTTACTTCGCCTTGTGGTTCGTGCGCCGATTTCTGGGACGGTGGCAAATTTAGGCGTGGAACAAGCTGGCAAATTGGTTGGCGCGGGTAATCCGTTGGTGGATATTTTACCGAGCGGTGCAAAGTTATTATTGCGTGGTTATTTATCCGAATCTGACCGCCCTAAAGTCAAAGAAAACGCCAAAGCAGAAGTGGCTTGGAATGCCTATCCGCGTCAAAAGTACGGTGTGACGCACGGGGTT
>JAYWHB010000158.1:0-4637 GCA_043777915.1 Deinococcales bacterium | reverse complement strand
GTATTTTAATGCGACTATGGCGAAGGCTTTTAAGTGGAAATTTCGGGGTTTCAAGCGTGATGTTTGAATTACTCTTTAAGCGTTATTGGTACTAGGGTAATATCGTCGCTGGTTGCAGCGTAGGCTTTTTCTTGGCGGGTCAAAATACCAAAGCCGAGCGCGTCGTAAGCATAGATTGTTTTTCGGCTCAGTACGCCACTGCTTTCAGTGCTGCTGATCACTTGGTCTTGATACAACTTAATGCTGTTGGTGACTGCTCCGACGGCTAGAGTATCCTCGTTTAAGGTGTTTGGTGTGGAGGTGGTGTTACTAGCAGCGTATTCGTAACTGGTGGTTCGGTTAGAGTTAGGGATGTCTGTGGCGATTCGTTCGGTTTTCTCGAGTCTACCTCGAGCATCTAGGGTGGTTTCGGTTCTGGATTGTTCTTCTCCGCCACCAGTCATGAGTCCGCCAAGTTGATTGGCTCGAGTGACTTTAGTGAGGTTGGTAAAGACCATATTTGTACCGATTGGCGTGACACTTTCCTCGGTATAGGTGGTTAAAACTCGTCTTGCCAAGTAATCAAATTTGGCATCTGCCACTGTCCCAGTCATGGCTGGAATAAATTCAACCTCACGGCGATTATCCTTGTCGTAACCCATCTGTTGTCTGTTGCGCCAACCAGTCACATCTGTCACCACATCTGGATTAAGCGTTAAAGTCGTGCTTGCGCTTAAACTTGGGTAAGTCTTACTGGTGGCTGTGATCGTGACAACCACACTTTGACTGCTTGTTGGGGCGGTATACCGTCCAGACGCACCAATAAAGCCTTTGTCGGCACTCCAAGTCACGCCCATGTTGCTCGAGTCGTTTTTCACGGTAGCAGCGAATTTCATGTAAGAGTCAAGTTGGGTGTTGTTGTTTGGGCTGACCAATTGGATACTCGGTGTGGCAACATTCAAAGTTAGCGTAGCGCTGCGGCTGGTGTCGCTTTTACTGGTGGCTCGAGCCGTGATACTGGTGTTACTGGCAATGGTGTTTGGAGCGGTGTAGATACCACTGGCGCTAATGCTGCCAAGACTGCCACCCTCTAAACTCCAAGTTACCCCAGCTTGGGCAATGTCGTTCAGCGTTTCGGCACGAAGCTGGGTGGTACTTCCTGCCAGAATCTGGTTATTGCTGCTCGAGACTTGTACTTGGATTGGTTTAACGCTCAGGTTTTTGGTGTTGCTGGTGTTGCTGGCGATCACACCTGCATTGGCTGTGGCGGTAATACTAACTGGGTACACGGTACTCGAGGGATTGCTGCTTGGGGCGCTGTAGACACCAGTGCTGCTGATTGTACCTTGGTCGGTACTCCAAGTCACACCCGTATCTCCTCGAGGGCTTAAGTCATAGACTTTGCTGCTCAGTTGAACCGTGTCCCCTGCGGCAACATCAGTCACTGGGCTAACGGTGTTTACAATCTGAACGGGAGTGACCAGAATACTGATGCTGGCAAGGTTGGTGTTGTCGGCTTTACTGGTGGCGGTCACGGTCACGGCTGTCGGTTCAAGCACTTTTGGTGCGGTCAGCACACCATCTTGGGTGATGCTGCCTGCGTTGGTACTCCATAAGACTCCAGAGTTGCTTTTGTCTTCTGGGGTTCGGGCAATTAAACTGATTTTTTCACTCGAGCGCACCACACTAAAGGGGTTGCTGAGGCTAACTTGGCTCATTGGGCGAATAAACATTGTGCGACTGGCATTGCGGGTCGTATCGGTGTTGCTGGTGGCGGTAATAACCACTTGTTGACGTGTGCCGTCAAAGCTGCGGTCACTGGTCTTTGGAGCAGTGTACAAACCATTTGCATCTATTGTGCCAACACTGGCTGCCCAAGTCACACTCGCTTGGTTGCGATCACCAAGCACATTAGCAGTGAATGGAATGGTATCTGTAGCGCTGATGGTGTCATTAACGGGTAATGGCGCACTCAGGGCAATGCCCAGAGGGGCAATGTAAAAGACTCGAGTGCCGATTTGTCTCGAGTCGGTGGTGCTGGTGGCAGTCACGGTCACTTCTTGGCTTGGGCTGGTGGTGGTGTTCGGTGCGGTGTACAGCCCATTGCTGCTGATTGTGCCAACACTGGCGGTCCAAGTCACATTGGTGGGTATGGTGGTGCTTGGGGTTGCGGCTGCCAGTTGCAGGGTTTGAGTAGCAAAAATCGTGTTGTTGCTTGGCAAAGCTGCCACAACTTGAACAGGGTTTGGGGCAACATAAATGTAGGTCGTGGCACTGCGGTTGGTCTCGAGTTGGCTGGTGGCAGTAATCGCAATGCGTTGACGATTGCCTTCCCAACTTAAATCGCTGCCCAGTGGTGCAGTAAATAATCCGGTTGGGCTGATGCTCCCAGCGCTGCTACTCCAAGTCACCCCGGTGTTGCTCGAGTCACCCAAGACACTTGCACTGAACTGCGCGGTTTGGGTTGCATAAATTGTGTCTTGGTCGGGTAAGGCTGCTTTTAAGTTGACTTCAACCGAACGCACATTGATGGTTTTACTGGCATTACGGCTTGGGTCAGCAAGGCTGGTGGCGGTGATGATCGCGGCTTGTCCTGTTGTACCACCTGTGCTGGTGTTTGGTGCAGTGTAGAGTCCATTGGTGTCAATGCTGCCAAGGTTGGTTGTCCAAGTAACCCCTTGGTTGTTGAGGTCGCCCAGTAACTGGGTGCTGAATTGAACTTTTTCGGTCACGAAAATCGTGTTGTCGCTCGGCAGTGCCGCATCAAGCGCAACCACCAACGGACGCACGTACAAGACTCGAGTGGCTGTACGGCTTGGGTCGGTCACGCTGGTAGCCGTAATTGTGATGCGTTGACGAGTCCCATCGAAACTTTGGTTACTGGTATTCGGGGCAGTGTAGAGTCCAGTGGCACTGATTGTGCCAACATCGCTACTCCAAGTCACACCGGCATTGCTCGAGTCACCAATCAAAAACGAACTAAGTTGAATTTTTTCGGTGGTGTAAATTGTTTCATCCGTTGGTAAGGCAGCGTTTAGGCTGACCACCATCGGTTTAACAAAGACTTCTCGAGTGACACTTTGGTTGTTGCTACCGTTGGTGGCAGTGATAACAATGCGCTGACGAGTGCTGTCCCAACTTTGGTTACTGGTATTCGGTGCGGTGAATAAACCAGTGCTGCTGATTGTTCCAGCCGTAGCCGTCCATGTGACCGTACCACCAATCAGGTCATTGCTTTGGGCGCTGCTAAATCTCACTTGTTCAGAAGTGTAGATGGTGCTGTCGGTTGGTAATGCTGCCGCGATGCTCAGCACCCGTTGGTCTTGGACAAAGACTTCATAACTGGCACTGCGGTTGCTATCTACAGTGCTGGTGGCAGTAATCACCACCCGCCGACCAAGTGGGTATCCATTGCTGGTGGCATTGCTTGGCGCGGTGAATAAGCCGGTAGGACTGATGCTTCCATCACTGGTTGCCCAAGTCACACTACCTTGGTTGGCATTGAACTGAACTTGTTGACCGACCATGACCGTGTTTTGGCTGGGCAGTGCTGCCGAGATACTTAGTGGCAATGCGGTTAAAGGTAAATCTATAAAAGCACTTAAATTTGGTGTGTTTTGGCTGGTGGCAGTGACTCGAACACTCGAGACTGAAATTACACTTGGAGCAGTATAAACACCAGTGGTACTGATGCTCCCGACCGAACTGGGGGTTGTTCCAGCGCTGCTCGAGAGGCTGTAATTGACCCCGCCGTTACTGCCGTTGTTAAGAATAAAACTGCTGACTTGTAGGCTCTGATTGGAGGTTAAGGTGCTGCTGGAATCAATCCCAGCTGTCACAGTCATGGTACTTGGTCGTACATAAAAACTTTGGGTTGCACTGCGTTGGGTATCCGCCACTGAACGGGCGGTGATGGTGATTTGTTGTTCTGGATTACTTGGTGTGGTTGGGGACGTGTAGAGTCCAGTGCTGCTGATTGTGCCACTCGAGGCAGTCCAAGTTACCCCTGCAAAAGTTGGATCACCAAAGACATGACCGCTCAGTTGAATTCGTTCACCTGCTGCGATTCGCACTTGGTTACTTGGGGTGCTAAATGGGGTTACGATTTGGGTTTCAAAGGGAATGGCTTTTAAGGTGATGGTCGCAAATTTATTGCTATTCTCGAGTGAAGTGGCTCGGATGGTTAGGGTGGTGGCTTGTCCCACTTTTGGAATTGTCACTAATCCAGTGCTGTTAATTCCACCACCAACGATATAGTTATTGCTGTTATTGGTGTTTGCAGCGCTGGTGAGGGTATAAGCGATTCCAGTATTTTGTGGATTAGCTCCAACAAAAGCTGAAATTTGAACTGTCTCGCTAGGGTAAAAGCTTTGTGTGTCACTGGTTGGTTTGGTGATCAACACATTAAATTGTCCGATTGCTCCGTTGCGTTCAACCGTGATGACCTTAGAAACGCTTTTACTCGAGTCAATTGCACTTCTAGCAGTAATTGTTACGTTGGTGTTGGTACTCACCACAGGTGCAGTGAATAAACCTGTGCTGCTGATACTCCCAGCCGTGGTTGTCCAAACAATCCCAGATTGTGAATCGCGTTGTAAGACTCGAGCCGCGAGTTGCAGAGTTTTACCCGATAAAACCTGACTCGAGGCTGCCACTAG
>JAYWHB010000157.1:0-1637 GCA_043777915.1 Deinococcales bacterium | reverse complement strand
ACATCGGCTGTCTGAACGAGTCCCACATCGGCTGTCTGAACGAGTCCCACATCGGCTGTCTGAACGAGTCCCACATCGGCTGTCTGAACGAGTTTTGCATCGGCTGTCTGAACGAGTTTTGCATCGGCTGTGTGACTCGAGTCCCGCAAGTTTTAACCCAAAGAAGTTATTCTGCCCTCATGATTTCAGAAACTGCTGTGATGAACGCCCTGCGAACTGTGGATGACCCCGAACTGCACAAAGACCTTGTGTCACTCGGGATGATCGAAAAAATGAGCATCGAAGGCAACATCGTGCATGTCAAAGTTGAATTGACCACCCCAGCCTGTCCGCTCAAAGGCAAAATTGAATCGGATGTGGTGGCAGCCGTCCTCAAAGTCCCCGAAGTCAAGCACGTCAATGTTAGTTTTGGCGCTCAGGTGCGCCCGCCAACCGAGAACCCTATTCCGGGAGTCAAACATGTGATTGTGGTGGGTAGCGGTAAAGGTGGCGTGGGCAAGAGTACCGTAGCAGCCAACATTGCTTGTTCGTTGGCAAAAGACGGGGCTAAAGTCGGACTGCTCGATTCGGATGTCTACGGACCCAGCATCGCCCATATGTTTGGCATGACCGATGAGCGGATGTTTGCCGATGAAAACAAAAAAATGCTGCCGCTCGAGAAGCACGGACTCAAATTTATTAGCATGGGCAACTTGGTTGCACCCGGTCAAGCCACCGTTTGGCGCGGACCAATGCTCCATAGTTTTGTGCGTCAGACTTTGCACGATGCCGCATGGGGCGACTTAGATTATTTGGTGATTGACCTCCCGCCGGGAACTGGTGATGTGCAGTTGTCCTTAACCCAGAGCGTCACAATTACGGGTGCAGTGATTGTTTCCACGCCCCAAGATGTGGCTTGGATAGATGCAACCAGAGCCGTGGATATGTTCCGCAAAGCCAATGTGCCGATTTTGGGAATTGTCGAAAACATGAGTTACTTTATTGCTCCAGACACGGGGATTCGTTACGATATTTTTGGTCATGGTGGCGCAAAAACCCAAGCTGATAAACTCGGTATTCCCGTGCTAGGCGAAATTCCAATTGGTCTCGAGGTGCGTATTTCTGGCGATAATGGTGCGCCTGTGGTGGTCTCTAACCCAGAAACCAAAGAAGCCATTGCCTTAACCGATGTGGCTCGAGCCATTGCTGGGCGTATTAGTGTGCAGAGTCTGCAAATTATGCTGCCGATGGTTTAATAAACCTCCTTTTGAATGATAGTCTGTAGCCGTGGCACTTCAATTACCCGCTTCAATGATTAGCCCAGACTACGCTGGTGGTAGCATCGTTAATCTAACCTCGAGTCTGGCTCGGCATTTTGGGGTGATTACCTCCGCGCCAGTCTTGCGTCAGCCCTTGGCTTTAGAGGGTGTCGAAACGATTGTGCTTTTTATTGCCGATGGACTTGGGCAGTGGCAACTCGAGAAACATATTGCTGATGGTGATATGCCCAATGTCAAGGCATTGCTAGGCGATAGTCTGCAAAGCAGCCTGACCAGTGTTTTTCCCAGTACCACCATGGCAGCCATTACGGGGATGCACATGGCAGCCACTCCTGCTCAAACAGGCTGGCTTGGCTACACGCTTTGGCTCGAGGAAGT
>JAYWHB010000156.1:0-1639 GCA_043777915.1 Deinococcales bacterium | reverse complement strand
ACAAGAACATCCTGACTTCATTGGTAATGGGTGTCGCACTGGCATTGCCCTCGAGTTTTACACTGCTAAAACTCAGGGTTGGCGGGGTAAACGTGCTGGGGTTTTTTTGATAAATCACACTGTTGCTGGTGTTGACGGCAATCGGTATGGTCGCATTGATTTCTTCAATTCCTATACGCAATGGCAAAAGTCCGCAAGCACTAAAAAAGAACATCAGAACAAGCAAAAACAAGTATTTCATGGCTCGGACTATAACACCACATTCTGAGGAAATTCCAGACCTTTGGCATAGGTCTTTTTGTTGCGTACCACTCGAGGCGCTGGGCGTTCTACCACTCGAGGCGCTGGGCGTTTTAACACTCGAGGCGCTGGGCGTTCTACCACTCGAGGCGCTGTTTAGACCAACCACTCGAGTTCAAAAAATTTGCCACCGCACTGCCAGTTGGCACAAGCGCATCACAAGCAATTCGGAGTTCGTCAGATAAATTCATCTCGAGGACAGGTAGGTAATTTTGTAATTGCGCTACGGTGCGTGGTCCGATGATTGGGGCGGTTATACCCGTTTGGTCTTTGACCCACAGCACCGCTAATTGTACAGGGTCATAGCCATGTTCCCGAGCCAAAGCCACAAACGCATTGCCAGCACTGACAGCTTTTTGATTCACGCGGTCAGCGTAAACCCCGCCGCGCAGCACCGCCCTAGAGTCTTTACTTGGGTTTTGGTAACGCCCCGCCAACATTCCCATTGCCAGAGGCGACCACGGCAGTATTGCCAGATTGTATTTTTGCGCCATTGGCAAAAGCTCATTTTCGATGCGTCGGTCAAGTAAATTATACGGTGGTTGCTCCGAAACAAATTGCACCCAGTTTTTATTTTGTGCCAAATGTATTCCCTCGAGAATCCGCCAAGTTGGAGCGGTACTGCACCCGATATAGCGCACCCAACCACGCTGCACCAAATCATTGAGTGCCGAAAGGGTTTCTTCAAAAGGTGTGTCGTCCAGTCGGTGCAACTGGTACAAATCAATATACTCTGTGCCTAAGCGCTTTAAGCTGTCCTCGCAGGCTTTAAGAATATGCTTTCTCGAGTTTCCACGGTCATTTGCGCCCGTGCCAGTCGGATAATGCACTTTTGTGGCAATTATTGCTTGGTCACGGCGTTTTAACTGTTTTAAGGTCTGCCCAAGAATTCGTTCTGCTTCGCCGTTTTTATAACTGTTGCTGGTGTCAAACAAATTGATTCCCGCGTCCAATGCTGTTTCTATCATTTGTGCCGACTCGAGTTCGGAAGTGGGATTGAGAAAATTATCTGTTCCCAAAGCCAGAGGAGCAACCCGAATGCCAGTCCGACCAAAAGCACGGTAATTCATGAATTATTATACTCATCGTTTAGCGAAGGCTTCTAGTCGTCAGGTACTTTTGGTGAGGTGCGCTTAACTCGAGCAGATGGTTTTATACCGATGACCTATATTTATTCTAGTTGAAATTTACTCAGATTACCGACTGTATGATTGCTCAAATTCACAAAAATCTTGCCACAGCGAGGGCAAAATCTCACCGAGTTCACGAAAGCGGTCAACAGCCTGTTGGTAAAATTGTTCTATTCGGGTGCTGCGAATCCGACTGGCTTTCAGGGCTT
>JAYWHB010000155.1:0-1643 GCA_043777915.1 Deinococcales bacterium | reverse complement strand
AAAATAAGTCTCGAGACTTAATGCCTCGAGACTTATTAATTTTAATTATTATGCGGCTGAAACTTCGTAGGTCACAAGTTCAATCAGTGCTAACGGCGCGTTATCGCCTCGGCGTGTGCCAGTCTTGAGGATACGGGTGTATCCACCGGGACGGTTGGCAAAAAGTGGGGCTATTTCTTCAAAGAGTTTTTTGAGTACGGCTTTGTCTTTGATGTCTGCACTGACAATACGGCGGTTGTGAAGCGTGCCGCCTTTGGCAGTGGTAATCAGGCTTTCGACATAAGGACGAAGCTCCTTGGCTTTGGCAAGGGTTGTTTCAATCCGTCCGTGACGAAAAAGGGCGGTGGCTTGGGCGGTGCTAAGGGCGCGACGGTGGCTCGAGGAGCGTCCTAATCGTCGTCCTGCTACAAGGTGTCTCATGGTGTTGCTCCTGTCCTCTTTTGATGCCGTATGTGTGGCTGAGGGTGAATAGTCGCACTAAAAAAGTACGTTGGGGAGTCTTATGGTTTAAGCTCGAGTCCGCTCATGGCAAGCTGCTTCTTGATTTCGTCAAGGGAGCGTTCGCCAATTCCTGGAACTTTTTTCAAGTCTTTTTCGGATAAGCTGGTCAGGGCAGCTACACTATCCACGCCTTCTTCTTTGAGGCTGTGAAGCGTGCGGGTGGTCAAGCCTAAACCCTCTAAAGTCATGCCATTGTCGTTGCCTGTGGCTTCAATCACAACTTTGGCAATCAGTTTTTCGCGTGGGGCTGGCGACTCAGATTGAATCACTGCCTTTGGAATTTCCATCACTGGGCGCACAGGGACGACGGGAGCGCTAAGTTTCTCGGCTGATGAAAAGACATCAAGTTGAGCGCGAAGTAAATTCACCGATTGCTCGAGGGCATAGTCTGGGGTGATGCTGCCATCTGTCCAGATTCGCAAAATCAAGCGGTCAAGGTCGGTTTGTTGTCCGACACGGGTGTCCTCAACGTGGTATGCCACCCTCGAGACTGGTGTGTAAACAGCGTCTACGGGCATACTGTTGATTCGGTCTTTGGTGTTGTGACGCTCGGAAGGGATATAACCAACGCCTTCTTCGACACGAATTTCCATGACCAATTTGCCACCTTTTCCAAGGGTGCAAATATACTGGTCTGGATTAACAATCTCAGCATCGGATGGAACATCCAAGTCCTTAGCAAAAATTTGCTTCGGACCTTCGGCACGAATCGAAATGGTTTTCGGTCCGCCAGAATGGAATTTTACAACCAATTGCTTTAGGTTCAGAATAATATGGATGACATCTTCGGTTACGCCATTGATGGTGCTAAACTCGTGCAGTACATCTTCGATGTAAACACTGGTAACGGCTGTGCCGGGAATGCTCGAGAGCAAAATGCGACGCAGAGGGTTGCCAATGGTCACGCCATAACCGCGTTGCAGTGGCTCGAGGACAAATTCGCCGTAGTTGTCGGTGGTTTTTGCGGTGAGGCGGGGTTTAAATTCCACAGTGCCTCCATGTGATTTCTCGAGGAACATTGTCAGTGTAAAATAGGTGCGCGGGGATTGCACCTCGAGAATCATTGGGTTGTGAGAGGGCGGATTAGCTACTGGCTACTGACTACTAGCTTCTAGTTTTTAGCTTCTAGCTAAGAGCTAAAA
>JAYWHB010000154.1:0-1647 GCA_043777915.1 Deinococcales bacterium | reverse complement strand
GAGACCCAAGATGCGGCTTTGCTTTTTATCAGGGCTGCCCAGCGAAGTCATCTGGATTTTTCGCTCAACAATGACTTTGTGACTTTTAACCGAATTTATCAAGCCGTGGCTGGTATTCCACTCGGTTTAGAACTGGCTGCCAGTTGGATTAGAACCCTGACCTTGAACGAAATTGCCGAAGAACTCGAGCAAAGCCTTGATGTCCTCGCCGTGGATTCCCCAGATATGCCTACTCGTCATCGCAGTTTTGCGGCGGTCTTTTATTCTAGTTGGTCGCTTTTAAGCCAAGCAGAACAAGATGTTCTGGCAAAACTTTCGGTTTTTCGTGGTGGCTTTGACAAGGCAATGGCAATAGAGGTCACTGGGGCAAACTTGCCTTTGTTATTGCGCTTGGTCAATAAATCCTTAATCTCGAGACGTGAGCAGCGTTTTGTGATTCACGAATTGATTCGTCAATACAGCCAACAGCAACTGAGTCCAGACAATCAGCAGCAAGCCTTGCTCGGATTAGCCAAAGTGACCACGGCACTATCCGAACTTTGGTTCTTACACGCCAGAGACGAACAACAAACCGAGTGGAGTCGGCGTATCGAACAAGAACACGACAACATTCGCACGGTACTCAACTGGGCATTACAAGAAAATATCGAAGTTGGAACACAACTCAGTGGTAACTTGGAGCATTTTTGGTACTCGCGTGGGTATCACCGCGAAGGGATGGAGTGGGCAAAACAATTTACCCATTTGTACCAACAACCCAATACAATACGCCTACGTGCCTTATGGACTCAAACCAGTTTGGCTAAAGAGTTATCGGAATATGACTTAGCAAGGAACAGTGCCGAAGAATACAAACAACTCGCCAGCCAATTAAACGACCCCAAAGCACTGGCATTGGTGGAAAAATTTTATGGCTTACTCGAGCGAGAACAAGGTAATCTGGAGCTTGGCAAAAGTCATTTAGAACAAGCCAAGACCATGTTTGAGGCGCTGCAAGACGACAATTCAATCGCTATTTGCCTCAATGACCTTGGCATTATTTATGCAATGCAAAAAGACCTCGAGACTTCTAAGCGCTACTTTGAAGATTCGCTGCGCTTAAAGCGCTCAATCGGCGATAAACAGGGAATCGCTTATGCGATTGGGAATTTAGGAATTATTGCCGGACAGCAAGGCGACTTAACCTTAGAAAGGGTCATGCAGGAAGAATCACTGCACCTAAAACGCGAACTAGGCGACCAACAAGGCATTGCCAATGGTTTACATGAACTTGGGAGAAACGCTTTTGACCAAGAAAATATCAAGCTGGCGCTCGAGTATTATTCTGAAGCGCTCGAGATTTATTGTCGTTTAGAAAGACGTTTTTCGATTCTTCATACGATTCGCAATTTTGCCATGGTTGCCCATAAATTTGGTCAGTTCAAACAAGCCCTTATTTTTGAAACTGCCAGTATTGCTTTAAGTTATAAGTACCGAATCACCCCGTCAGAATTGTGGTTACAACGAAAATCTCAGTGGCAGTTGGATAGCGGTTTAACGCCAACCCAGTTGGCTCAACTCGAGTTTGAAACAGAGCGTCTGGATTTAAATCAAGTGGTGACTCAGGTTTTTGCTTGGACACACCAAGTACAACAGCATTTTGCTCAA
>JAYWHB010000153.1:0-1650 GCA_043777915.1 Deinococcales bacterium | reverse complement strand
AGGACGGGTTTTAACCGTGCGCCATGTCCTGCCCGGCGATTACTTTGGCGAAGAAGCCCTCAATAAGCAATGGCGCGACCATCAAGTCGAAGCCCTGACCGACGCAACCCTCGTTCCCGTAGACCCACAAAGCATCACTGGCGATAGCCTTGGCGTGGTCACACGCAGTTTATCTGACCAGCTGCAACGGGTTATGGCATACGAATACCACCTACAAATTGGTGATTTACGTCAACGGGTCGCCCGTTACTTGTTGCAACTTGCTCAAACCCCGCTTGGCGGCTTGGACGACAACAACCGCATGTACGTCCGTGCCACCCACGAACTGATTGCCGAAGGCACAAGCAGCACCCGCGAGAGTGTCTCTAAAATCATCACCGAACTGCGCTCAGAAGGCTTATTGCAAAGTGGCTACCGCCGCATTACCCTCCTCAGTAAAGCCGCTCTCGAGCGTATGGCACAACACTCCGACCTTGACGAAAACGAGATGTGATAAAGGCGAAAGTTAAAAGGCAAAGGGCGAAAGCAAAACCTTTGCCTTTTAACTTTCGCCCTTTGCCTTCTCTTCGCCTTTTGCCTTCCCTCGAGTTAAGCTAACGTCATGGCATCAACCACCAAAAAATCGGCTGGATTCCCAAAAATTGTTTGGGATTTAATCTTTACGCTTTTAATCCCTATTTCTATTCTGTCCCCAAGTTTATCGCTGGGTGGAATTCATTTTTTAGGCTCAGAATTACAAGATGGCAAAGCAGTTGGATTTGGGGTTTCCGACCTGATTGGGACAGTTCCGGCTTATGTGATTGCTGCCCTAATACCCGTGGCTTACATTTTAATAGACACACTGCGAACACGGGTATTTAACCCGATCACCACCGTTGCCGCCTCGAGTGCCTTAATTGGTGGAGGATTGGCATTTTTACAAATTGATGGTTGGCAATTTGCCTTAAAAGACTCGTATCGCCCGATAGTCTTTGCAATCATCATGCTTGGTAGTCTTGCGCTGGGTAAACCTTTTTTTGCTGTGTTTCTACGGGTTGCGATGCAGGATATGACCGAAGAACGCAAGCCTCTGCTCGAGAAATTACTAAGTGCGCCCAATGTTAAACGCGGATTGTTCCAAGGCACAGCCGCTATTGGGGTTGAAAGTATCATCATGGCAGTCATAAATTTTGTGGTTAATTTTAATATCGTAACCGCAAAATTTGGCACAAAAGATTTCAATGCCATGGTTGCTAAAGCCAATGGCGTGCTGTACTTACCGAGTACACTAGCGAGTTTTGCCGCTTTTGGATTAGCGTATTACCTTGTGCAACGCGGCTTAACCAAGGATTTTGGCGAAAAAGCGCAGTTATTCGACGATACCCTATGGGAATCGCTCGAGCCAATTTCAGATGCTGGACTCGAGCCAACAAAAGCCATTTGACAACTCGAACCAAACAAAAGATTCGCTAAACCCGTTCTAAGGGCTGTAGCGAGTTTAATGGTTACACAACTTTTCCGAACTGCTAAAAGTCAAAGTAAGCAGCTTTCTTAATTTGAGAAAATTCTGAATGATAGCAATTTCTGAAAATATAGATAATCATACGTTATAACCGATATTTCTATACCAACCTAACACTGCACCTAATGGAAGTTTTTTGCATAGCTTGC
>JAYWHB010000152.1:0-4672 GCA_043777915.1 Deinococcales bacterium | reverse complement strand
CCTTGGGCAATCAAAGACCCGAGCCAAGCAATTCCTTCGACCAAGGGTGGGATAAACAATAAAACCATGGCGATACCAATGTAATTCCAATATGGATTTCGACCTCCAAAAGCTAAACGCAACAAATAAATCGGATAAGCAAACATTAAAGCCACCAACAAAAAGACAATGCCGCGTAAGCCCAAACTGCCCAACGCCCCACCACCCATCCACCAAGGTTGAGCGCTCGAGACGATTTCTTGAAGTACCGAAGCAGCTTCGCCACGAGACCATTTGCGAATCGCATCCACTTCGCCAAGCAGTGTGGTGACATCAATAGGACGAAGCCCATAAGCGGCTTCAGTGGCTTCAAATAAAGTGCTGGCTCGAGTCGCAAGGCGCTGGTCGCCGGCTGCCACCACAGGACGCACGGCTTGATTAAAGACGGCTTTGGCACTGCCAATGGCTTCGCGCCCAGAATCAATTCGGGCATTTTGAATGTCCGATAAGGCAGTGGAGAGTTTTAAGCCAACCGAATCTATGGCGCTCGAGAAACTTCTGTAGCCTTGTTCGCTTAAGTCACGGGCTAAGCGTTCGGCTTGAGGCTTAGCAATACCAGCCTTACTGAGTTCGCTGCTGATTTGACTAAAAACTGCTGTGGCAACAACAGGTGCAGCAATGGCAACGGGTTTTGTCGCCACTGGTTTTAATACTGGTTTTGGTTTGACAACAGGTTTTGAGACAGGCTTAGCAACTGGTTTTGGTTTAACAACTGGTTTAGATACAGGTTTACTGACCACCTTACGACTCGAGTTTAGTAATGCCCGAGCTTGCGAACCAAAACGGGTGACTTGGGACAGCAAACCAACCACACCACTGCGGTAGCCACCAAGGTCGCCACTGGCAAGTAGCCCAAGGGTTTCCGAGAAACGTGCCACCGATAATGAACCCACTCGAGGAGAATCTTGAACCACCAAAAAGGCACTGGCAGCCCGAACGGTACTCGAGAACGAAGCCACCTGATTTTTGTTGCGATTGGCGTTTTGTAAACTGCGCTGCATCAAATTGGCAATTCCAGTCTCGAGCAACGCCCTTACCCGCGTAGATTGCCCTTTAGAGACACTGCTTTTTAGTTCAACTTGTTGCGCTTTAGGTAACTCAAACGCCCTGCCTAAAACACCAGCGTACAACGGAGCAGTTTTTTGTTTTGCCGAGATTTCAAAAAATAATTCTTCGTAAAGCGCTCGTTCTAAAATTCGTTGAATTTGCGAACCTTGGGCTTCAAGGTCGGTGCGACTGCCCCTAGAAATGGCAGTGCGAGCTTGGTCAAAGGCTTTATTGCCGCCAGGAATTAGTTTTTGCGCCCGTATCTCTGGGCTGATTCGTCTAAAGGTATCCCTTGCCGATTCAAGTTGATTGATTGCCGCTCGAGGATTAGAACCAAGTAAAGTCGAGGCGGAACGCAAACCTGAATTGATGGCTTGATAACCAATTAATAAATCAGCCGCATTCGCACCAGCCCCAAAAAATAACGCAACCCAAACCAACACTAGCTTTAACCTTGTCATGCTGTCTCCTTCAAAGATTCTAACTCAGTAAAGACCCGTCCGACATTAACACTGGCATCGGCAAGGACAGTCAGTAATTGATCACCAAGTGGGGCAATAAAAGCACTTACACTTTCTAAATGGGTATAAAAAACTCGAAAATGGCGGCGTTTGGCAAGTAACATCGTGGTTGCAGCCACCACTCCAGCCAAATGATTAGCGCTACCGAGAGACAAACGAGCCGCAATTACATCACCATTGCGTTTGGATAACAATACGCCTGTCACCCCTTCTTCTAGGGCAAATCGGGTCAGTAAAGCATCTTGAGATTCTGCTGTCCCCAGCCAATTGCCACTGGCAACTATAGCAGGCGTTTGGGCAATTACCACAGGTGGGGTAATCAGGCTTTCCAAATCAAGTTCAAGCGGTGCAATTGGCATCGTATCCAATTGTACATTTGGCACAATAACGGGCTGTACCACGACGACTTGTGGAACAGGTTCATCCACTATTGTTAAATTAACATCTCGGTGGACTCGAGGTGAAGTCACTGCACCCGGACGACCTAAAGGCACTTCTAATGCTTCGGACACAGGCAAATCAAAATGATCAAGTTCAAAATTGAGCGAAGCAAACTCGCCACTCTCGAGCAGCAAATCTCCTTGGTAACGAGATTCGAGTACAGGTGTAACAGGATTTGGCGATAATTCTAATTGCAGTAAATCCAATTCTGCCCATAAATCATTTAAGACCCGCACAGGGTCAGTAGATTCTGGCAAGGCGGCAATACTTTTACTTAAACGCTGCGCTCGAGGTGAAGTTTGATTGTTGACCCGACGAAATTCATCACGCAAGGCTAACCAACCTTCTTCAACTTCGGGTGAAAAAGCTCGAGCGGCGGTGAATTGGATTTCCAGAGCGGTTAAAATCTGACGAATTTCACCTTTGGCTTGTGCCACTGGAATAATTTGTTGTAAACGTGCAAATACCACACTTTTAAGTAAAGACTGCATTTGTTCGGGGCGAACATCGAGTGGCGATAATTTAGCACCACGCAAGGCATCACTGACAATGTTTTCGGCGGCTCGGTGCGAAACAATCCGAGACAGCGCATCGCAAACAATGTCATAAACAGCATTAGGCATATAAAGCTCCGATCAGCATCTTAAGCACAGTATACGCAATTTATTCGCAATGCCGCACGGGAAACTATGCCGAGTCTTGCTCGAGTAAGCGCTCAAGCATTTCAAGCAACTGACTCGGGCGGTAAGGTTTGGTTAAAAAGTTAAGATTACGCCGATTTTTACGCCGATCCTTTAAGCCATGTGGGGTAGTGATTAAAATTAAATGTACCCCACGACTCTGCACCCCTTGATACAGCCGTGAAGCCACTTCAAAACCATCCATGTCTGGTAGCATTACATCTATTACCACTGCAAACGGGCGCTGTAACAGACTCCAAGCTAAACTAATCCCGCCCACGCCACTGCTGGCAAATTCAACTCGGTAACCGCGTTGGGTCATCAAAGTGCCTAAACTATTACGGACACTTGGGTCATCATCTATCAACACCACCAAAGGGGCTGGCTGTGGTGGAATACTGGCGGGTGTGGCTGATGGCATCAATTGCGACATTCCAGACAGCCTACAAGAAAATTAAAGTAGGCAATGTGTAATTTTCACACCGATTACAGCAGATAACGCAATGGATGGATTACGGCAAATAACGCAATGGATTAACGGGCGAACCATTGACCCGAATCTCAAAATGTAAATGTGGACCAGTGCAAATGCCACTGCACCCTTCCCAGCCAATCAACTGACCACGCTCGACGTACTGCCCACCATAAACAGCCGTGCGGCTGAGATGACCATAAATGTTCTGCACCCCGCCACCCGTGTTAATCCAAACGTTTAAGCCAAAATAGCCATAACCGGATTGCTGCACCAAACCGCCCTTGGCGGCATAAATCGGCGTGCCGTAAGCAGCAGCGATGTCTAAGCCGGTATGAAAATTACTGCTGCCAATCCAAAAACCACGCCGCCCAAAACTCGAGGTAATTGTGCCGCGCATGGGCCAGATATACCCACCTCTAAAACTGGGAAAACTAAACGAAGCTGTCGCTCGACGCACCTGTGATGCACTTGAGCGCTGGGCGACTTGCAAACGCGCACGGGCTTTGGTGGCTTGGCTCTGGGCTACCAAACGGGCGGCGGCTCGAGACTTGGCTTGTAAGGCAATTTCGGCACGGGCTTCGGCAATCCGTTCCTTGGCGAGTTCAAAACGCTTCTGGATACGCACCGCTTCTTCCGCGTCACGTCTGTCCTCGAGTCGTTTTAGGGTCGCGTCGGCATCCACACCTGGCAAGACCACATAATCCCCAACCCGCAAAGCGCCAACATTGCCAGCGTTATTGGCACGAATTAAATCATCAATTTCGACACCGTGGTCGGCGGCTACACCCATTAAATCCTGATTTTCTTTGAGCATCACATATGCCCCGTAATTGTACCCGGGGATAATTAAACGCTCATTAAGCCGAATTTGGTCAAGGCTGCGTAAGGCTGGATTGGCATTGACCAAATCCATTTGCGTAAAATCAAAGCGCGACTGAATGGTAGACAAGGTATCGCCACGCCTGACGGTGTACCAAAACGCACCTGGCGGCAAACGTGCTACCCGTGTTGGCTCGAGGTCGGCTTTGAGAAGCGGTACTTTTAGAATATCACCCGGTAAAATGGTGTTCTTGGTCATGCCCGTGGCTAACTTAATCGCCCTTGGAGTCACCCCAAAACGATTGGCAATTGAACCAATGCTGTCGCCTCGTCGTACCCGTAAGTAGACCACCACACTGCTGGCTTCTGGGCGTGTGGCTTGCAGACGCACAGTCTTAGGCGAGTTTAGACTAATCAACTCGAGCGGTGAGCGGAAAGCGCTGGCTTGGGCTAAAACCAGCCCTAGCATCAGCACCAGCCAAAAAAGGATTTTCCTCACAACTGCTCGAGTGTACACCTAGACAAAGCCCAAAGAAAAGCCCTTTGTGAACATAAGCGCAAGGACTCAAGGAATAAAAAGACCCCAAGGGTATTCCTTGGGGTCAAATCCTGACTACTTTAAGGCACAACTTGAATGGTTATCTCAGCAT
>JAYWHB010000151.1:0-4676 GCA_043777915.1 Deinococcales bacterium | reverse complement strand
TCCCGCGCTTTTTTGCGGGATGAGGGTAACGAGCCTAAGCGAGTTGGGAGAGGGTTGGGGTGCGGTATGGGCGACTACTTTTTGAGTAGTAGGTTTTTATTGTTCTGAACTGTAAATTTCCTTAAACTGATGCCTATGGCGATGCTCGTCATCGCCCTATTTTCAGTAAACAGAAATTATTTAATAAATAAGCTCAAAAGCGGCTTGGTACTGCCCAACTTCTAAACCAGCATGATTTTTTAGGATTGGGGCTTGCCATGCAGCTAAGGCTTCGGGGTGACTCAGTACACCTAACTGCGTCAGAACCCTATGCAGTGCCACTTCCAGCACCCGTTCTGAACCATCCTCAATTTTTGTGGCAATGCCAATGTTGCCATGTTTTGAATCCCTGACAGCCATTAAGTTAATTGCTTCTGCTCCGATTTTAGAAACCAAGTTATTCTGGCTCTGCATTAAAACCGTATCGGTGCGGTTTGTTCCAGCAATCAAATGCGGATGCGCTCGCATGGCAGAGTACGCCAACTCGAGACCACCTTCGTATTCGGGTAAACTTTGTGGTTCGGCTAATCGCGCCATGCCAAGAGCGGCTTGCTCGAGTGAGACTTGATAACACGGCACACTACAACCATCTATGCCAATGCCCAGTTCCGGAGTGGCAAAACATTTTTTAACCACCGTTTGAATTTCTTGTTGCAAAGGGTGTTCTGGTAAAAAATACCCCTCGGTTGGTAAGCCCTTGACCACACAAGCCGCCAGCATTGCCGTGTGCTTACCACTGCAATTATTTTGTAAAACGGAAGGCTTTAGCCCAATCACTCGCATTTCTTTACGGGTCGCGGCATCAAATGGCACATGAATGCCACATTTTAGCCAAGCCGAATCTACGCCTCCTCGAGCCAGTAATTCTAAGACCGCTTCGACATGGGTTGCATCACCAGCGTGGGAAGCCATGGCAATGGCTAAGTGCTTAGACTCGAGACCCAACTGCTGCACATACGGAATCAAAGGCTGAACCTGAAACGCTTTGGCGCTCGAGCGCAAAAAACTAAGAAAATTTGGATTGCCGACCGAAGCAACTAAACGCCCATCGGCAGCCACCACCGCCACATGAACCTTATGCCGAGACTCGAGCAGACCGCCACGCAAAACATGAACAAAAGACATAAGTGCAGTCTATCAGGCATACCCAAGAGAAGGCGATTTTGACCCGTTCCAGATGTAGTCTTAGAATCTTATGAGCCAACCAATCCCTTCGCCAAGGCATAATACAAATCGTTGTTTCGCAAATCTTTTTTGAATTCGCGTAGGTTGGTGTTGTCATCTATGAACATTACTTCGATGCCTGCAATCTCGGCGAAATCCTCGAGTTGTTCGGCTGTAACAACATAACTGTAGCCAGTGTGGTGCGCCCCCCCTGCCAGTATCCAAGCCGCGCAAGCTGTCTTAAAATCAGGTAGGCATTTCCAAACAGCCCGAGCCACGGGTAAGTTTGGCATGGCTGGAACACTGACCGCTTCGACTTGGTTAATCAGTAACCTGTACCTATTGCCAAGGTCAATCAGCGAGGCATTGAGGGCTTTACCTTGTTTGGCATTGAAGACCGAGCGTACAGGGTCGGATTTTCCACCAATGCCGAGTGGGTGAATCTCGAGTCTTGGTTTTTTTTCGGCAATCGTTTCGCAGACCTCGAGCATGTGTGAACCCAGCACCAAATGATTGTTCGGCTCGAGATGATAAGTGTAATCTTCCATAAAACTGGTTTCTTGGTTGTTTGCCATAACTTTCATGGCACGCACCAAGGCGGCAGTTTTCCAGTCGCCTTCTGCACCAAAGCCGTAACCGTCGCGCATGAGGCGTTGTACGGCAAGACCAGGCAGTTGCCCAAGTCCGTGTAAGTCTTCAAAGGTGGTGGTGAATCCTTTGAATTTGCCTTGTGTTAAAAAACGACGTAAGCCGAGTTCTACTTTGGCGGCGTAACGCAAATCGTTGTGTCTTGTACCGTTTTTTTGTAATTCTGGAACAATTTCGTATTCGGTTTCATAAACATCTATTAAAGCATCAATACTACTTTCGCTGATTCGCTCGACATACTCAACTAAATCACCAATACCGTACCCATTGACACTAAAACCAAAACGTATTTCGGCAGCCACTTTATCGCCCTCGGTCACAGCCACAAAGCGCATATTGTCACCAAAACGGGCAAAACGCGCTCCTTGTAAATCGTGCCAAGCCAAAACGACTCGAGACCAAGCGCCAAGTTGTTGTTGTACACCTAAGTCCGACCAGTGACCCACAATCACTTTGCGGTTTAAGCGCATTCTCGAGTGCATAAAACCCGCCTCGCGGTCGCCATGAGCGGCTTGGTTGAGGTTCATAAAGTCCATATCAATCGTGTCCCAAGGTAAATCTCGGTTATGTTGGGTGTGCAAATGACAAAAGGGTTTTTTGAGGTTATTTAAGCCACGAATCCACATTTTGGCGGGCGAAAAGGTGTGCATCCAGAGGATTAAACCAGCGCAGTTTTCATCGGCGTTGGCTGCCGCAATCACTCGAGTAATTTCGTCCGAAGTGGTCAGTAGGGCTTTGTACTCAATATTAACCGTGATATTTTTAGAAGCCTGTAAAGCCAGCGCCACTTCTTTGGCATTGCTCGCAACTTGTTCTAGGGTTTCCTTACCGTACAAATGCTGCGAGCCGCAAAGAAACCAAATGCTGGGATTATGAAGTTCAACCATAGTATTATCCTTTTTGTCCGTATACGTTTTGATAACGTTGATAGAGCGAATCAATGGCTTGTGGCGAAATGCTCTGGACGTTGCCTAACTGCATGGCATAAAACACAGTTCGGGCAACGTCCTCGCACATCACGGCGGCTTTTAGGGCGGCTTTGGGGGTTTTGCCAAGTGCAAAGACACCATGATTTTGTAAAATAATTGCTGGAGAACGATGCCCTTTTAGAACCCGAACCACTTCTAAGCCTATTTCTTCTCCGCCAATCAAGGCAAAAGCACCACACGGAATCTCTCCACCAAATTCATCTGCCATCGCCGTCAGCACACAAGGAATAGCTCGAGCATTGGCAGCCCAAGCAGTGGCATAGGGGCTATGCGTATGAACAATTCCGCCAACTTCGGGCATGGCTTGGTAAATCACCGCATGGGTAGCGGTATCAGAAGATGGTAAGAAGCCAGACTCGAGCGGCTGACCATTGAGGTTGCAATGCACCATATGTTCGGGTTGTAAATCCTCGAACATCACGCCAGAGGCTTTAATCAGCATTGTATCGTCTACTCGAGCGCTGATATTGCCACTGGTCCAAGTGACCAAATGATGTTTGGGTAATTCCAAATGCCATTTGACCAAATCTTGACGTTGACTCAGGTAGTTCATGTTTGTCTCGAGTCTGCCAAAGCCGTATTGCGAATTTTCTTGAGGCGTTTCATGGCATCGTTTGCCCCACGCCCAAAAGTGTCGTACAGGGTTTTATATTCTTGGTACAAGGCATCATAGATTTTGGTATTGGCTGATTTTGGTTTGTATGCGGCTTTGTGAACCTTGCCCATCTGGGCGGCTGCCTCATAAATGTTTGGGTATGCTCCTGCGGCAACGGCGGCGTGAATGGCGCTACCCAAAGCGGGTCCTTGACTCGAGGTCGCAAGACTCAGGTCACGTCCGGTCACATCGGCATAAATTTGCATCAGTAACTTATTTTTTGTTAAGCCGCCAGCCATCACCAACTCAGTCACAGGTACACCAGCTTGCTCGAAGGCTTCGATAATGGCTCGAGTTCCATAAGCAGTTGACTCGAGTAAGGCTCGGTACATATCGGGCGCTCGGGTGGCTAAGGTCATGCCGAGCATCAGACCGCTTAGTTCGGTGTCTACCAAGGTGCTGCGGTTGCCATTCCACCAATCGAGGGCAACCAGACCATGTTCGCCCGGTTGTTGTTTGGCTGCGATTGCTTCGAGAACCGCATGGACACTGCTATTTTCGGTTTGGGCTTGCTGATGGTAACTTTGTGGTACGGCATTCTTGACAAACCAGCCAAAAATATCGCCGACCCCACTTTGCCCAGCCTCATAACCAAATAATCCGGGGCTAACGCCACCATCCACCACACCACACATTCCGGGGACTTCCTCAAGGCTTGCTCCGTTCATGATGTGGCAGGTACTCGTTCCCATGATTAAGGTCATCTGACCGGCTTGTAGCGCCTTGGCGGCGGCAGTGGTCACATGCGCGTCAACATTGGCTACCGCCACGGCAATGCCTGCGGGCAAACCCATAAAAGCCGCAACTTCTGGGATTAAGCCACCCGCCCGAGCGCCCAAAGGCGCTAAGCTCGAGCCGAGTTTCGTTGGAAAATCTGCAAAATCTGGGTTTAGGGCTGCCAAATAAGCTGCACTTGGATAGCCGTTTTGATAAATTGCCTTATAGCCAGCCGTGCAAGTGTTGCGCGTTTCGATGCCGCTTAATTGCCAAACCAGCCAATCAGCCGCCTCGAGCATTTTATCAGCCGCCGCGTAAATTTCTGGGGCTTCCTCGAGAATTTGTAGGGCTTTGGCAAACATCCATTCGCTGCTGATTTTACCGCCGTAGCGCTTGAGCCAAGGCTCGTTTCTTTCTAGGGCAATGGCATTGATTCGGTTTGCTTGTGGTTGAGCCGCATGGTG
>JAYWHB010000150.1:0-1657 GCA_043777915.1 Deinococcales bacterium | reverse complement strand
TCTAACACTCCAAGGGCTTTTTGGGTTGGCGTTGGACTGGTGTTACAGGCGGCTAGGAAGGCTACGCCAAAAATAGCGCTTAAAAGAAGTTTTTTCATTCAAATACCTCATCTAATTCGAGGGTCTCGAGACTAAAATCATCTACGCCAGTTGTGCCAATCGGTAAACTGACTCCTGTAATCACAACAAAAATGGGTTGTGGCTCGAGGGTGGGAGAAAAATAGGGGGTGCGTTTTTTCATGGTTTTCCTTGTGTATCTTTTGAAACTCGTATCACCAATAGTACCTAACCTTTACTGCACATAAAGAACTTATTGAAACTAAAACTGTACAGTAAAAGTTTTTCCTAGAATAATTATAACCCTGTAATTGTCACATAAACATCCATTCATCACGCCATCCACAATGCGTTGCCTTGAAATTCGGCTCGAGCCAGCACAAGTACAATTTGTTATGCGCCTCCCGACTGACATTCATGATTAAAAAAACATTTGTTTTTGATTCTCTCCTAAAATCTCGTATATTAAAGACGTGATTCGGCTTTTAGGAATACCAACCTACCAAGATAAGCCCCTAACGCTTGAACGGGCGTTGTATATGGTGGCAATGTTGGCGTGTCAAAATGATTGGGTCACTCGAGACGAAATAATGCTGCTTTTATGGGCAGAAGACGGCGATGACGGCGCAATTAAGCAGCGTTTGCGTCAATTGCTCTACCGCGCCAAACAAATGCCTTATGGGACAGCCGTAGAAACCTCCAGTACACAATTGCGCTATTCAGGGGACAGCGATGTGGTGTCGTTTCGCTTAGCGATTCAGGATAGAAAGTGGGAGCAAGCCATAAAGCTCTACCGTGGTGAGTTACTGCGTGGTGCGCTGTTTGAACATGCCGAACTCGAGGAGTGGTTTGCTTTAGAGCGTGCCACCCTAAGCGCTCAATTTCGTTTTGCGGTGCTTGAACAGGCTTCTGATTTGATGGCTTCCGAAGCGGCACTGTTACTCGAGCAAGCCCTGATTATCGAACCCTTAAATGAAGAATTACTAAAAGCCTTGCTGGATTATGCTAAACACCATCCCGAAGTCGGACAGCGTGCTTTTGAACGCTATGAACGTGAATTGATGCAGACTTTACAACTCGAGCCTCCCCATGAATTACGTCTGCTGGCTCAGTCTTTGGGTAGTAACACCCGAGTGCTTAAAATCAGTCCACCTCAGTTCAAATTGCCTGTGCCAAGCAGTGCCTTTGTTGGTCGTCGTGCCGAGCTTGACCAAATTACGGTTCGGCTAAAAGACCCCAATTGTCGTTTACTAAGTCTGGTTGGTGTCGGCGGAATTGGTAAAACCCGCTTGTCACTTGAAGTCGCAAATCTGGTGATGATGCCAGACGGCGCGGTTTTTGTTGATTTGGCAAGGCTCAGCGACCCGTTACTTGTCCCAAATGCAATTCTCGAGTCGCTAGGCGAACAGCCCGTAGAAGAGGCTCTGGCTCGTTTACAACATGTATTAGCCAACAAGTCTATGTTGATGGTCTTGGATAATTTTGAGCATGTCATGGCTGCCAAAGAAATTGTCGCTAAAATTTTAGAAACAACCGCCTCGGTTCGTTTTTTGGTGACTTCTCGAGAGAGTCTAGGGCTTCGTAGCGAACAAGTTATTGA
>JAYWHB010000149.1:0-1657 GCA_043777915.1 Deinococcales bacterium | reverse complement strand
ACCAGCGGTATCCTTGTAAGGATCACCGACGGTGTCGCCGGTCACCGAAGCTTTGTGCGCCTCGGAACCCTTCATGTGCTTGACGCCGTCCTTGTCGTCGAAGCCATCCTCGAAGCTTTTCTTGGCATTGTCCCACGCGCCACCACCCGTGGTCATTTGAATCGCCATGAAAATACCAACCACAATGCTGCCCATCAGTAAGCCACCAAGGGCTTTTGCGCCAAGTACCAAACCGACAACGATTGGCACACCAACACTTAAAAGGGCTGGAACACGCATTTCACGCAAGGCTGCTTGAGTCACAATACTGACGCACTGACCATAATCGGGTTTTTGGCTGTAATCCATAATTCCGGGCTTTTCCTTAAACTGACGGCGCACCTCGAGAACCACAGCACCCGCCGCCCGTCCGACAGCTTCCATACACATGGCTGCAAAAATACAAGGCAGAATTCCACCAATAAATAAGCCAGCCACCACCATTGGGTCGGACAAATCAAAAACCAATTTGATACCCCGTTTATCAAATTCGGCGGTGTAACTGGCAAAAAGGGCTAACGCCGCTAAACCGGCGCTACCAATCGCGTAGCCTTTGGTCACGGCTTTGGTGGTGTTACCGACAGCATCTAAGGGGTCAGTGACATTACGCACGTTCTCGCCCATTTCTGCCATTTCTGCAATTCCACCAGCATTATCGGTAATTGGACCAAAGGCATCTACTGTCACAATAATGCCGCACAAGGACAGCATAGACATCGCGGCAATAGAAATACCATACAAGCCAGCCAAAGGATTACTCGCGTCGTACATTACAGCGTAACTGGCAAGCGTACCCGCCACAATCACCAATACGGGAAAAGCTGTGGCTTTCATACCAACCGCTAAACCCGCAATGATATTTGTGCCGTGTCCAGTAATACTTGCCCGTGCAATACCGCGCACGGGTTCATATTCCGAACTGGTGTAGTAATCGGTGATGTACATTAAGCCCAAAGTCACACCAATACCCATAAAGGCAGCTAAGGTTAAATTTAAGCTCGAGAGACCTTCGACCGGAAACAAAAAGGTCACAGCCGCAATACCAATGGCAGCCAAAACAGCCGAAATCCAAACACCACGGTACAAGCCCGCCATGATTTTATCACCGCTCGAGGGCATTCCTACCCCAAAAACGCCAATGATTCCAGCCAGCGCCCCAACACCGCCAAGCATTAACGGATACCAAACAGCCGCATCGGACTTAAACGCCAAGTGTCCAAGTAGCATTGCAGCAATCGCCGTTACAATTAAAGTCTCGAATAAGTCGGCTGCCATACCCGCGTCGTCGCCAACGTTATCACCGACGTTATCGGCAATCACGGCTGGGTTGCGTGGGTCGTCTTCGGGAATACCAGCTTCTACCTTACCGACCAAATCCGCCCCAACATCGGCGGCTTTGGTGTAAATTCCACCACCAAGACGGGCAAAAACACTGATTAAACTCGCCCCAAATCCAAGCCCAATCAGGGCATCAGGGTTAATCAAACCATCGGGTAAACGCGGCGAAAGCTGGGTTAAAATACCAAGCACCAATAAACCAAGCCCAACCACAAATAAACCCGTGACTGCCCCGCCCCACGTTGCAACACGCATGGCTGCCGCTAAACCGTTATTAGCC
>JAYWHB010000148.1:0-4693 GCA_043777915.1 Deinococcales bacterium | reverse complement strand
TCGAGACCGCGCTTGGCAAGGTGTTGACTGGGGCTGGTAGGGCAATTGGTTGAGCGGTTGGACTCGAGACTGCTGGGGTTGGGTTACTCGAGACTGGCGGGGTGGTACTGCCGATGGGTGGGGCTGTGATTGTAGGACTTGGGTTACTCGAGACTGGGGTGTTGCTGGCTTGCGGGGTGGATTGGGCTGCTGGGGTGGCTGGGGTTGTACTCGAGCCTGAATTGGGGGCGGTGATGACTGGCGGGGTGACTGTGACAGGGTTGACTGGCGGACTCGAGACGGTGTTCGGTGCGGCTACGGTTACAGGGTTAAGACCTAATGTGGTGCTTTGGGCTGTTTGCGGGGTCTCGAGGGCGAGTTGACCAGATTTAGGGGTGATGATGTCAAAGGGTTGTTGCACAGACCATGACTTGGATTTAAGTCCATCAGCAAGCCCAAAGGTTCGGTCATAGACTCGAGCATAGGATTTTGCATCATTAAGTCCATTGTCTTCGTTATTGGCTGGGTTGTCCCATGTGTTGGCAATTTGTGAATTCGTTCCAAAGCAGAAAATAAAGCCAACAGCACAACCTCGAGTATCCTTGACCACTCCACCTCGAGCGCTAATCATTTGCACTTCGCCGTCGCTCGAGTAGGTTGCGTAGGTCTGACGATTGAGTACAAAGTGAGTATTGGGTTGGTTGTTAAAATCAGAAATTCCAGAATCAGCACTGAGAATTTGCTGTCCTTGTGGGTCGTATCTAAATGCAAGGATGTAGGTGTTGTACCATTCAATGCTGTTAATGTAGCCGCTTCCGCCGTCTGCACCTTTTGGAGCGCGGTTAAATTCGGCTGTTTGTCCGTCTGGGTTGTAACGCTTGGTGAATTCTGCGTACTTGCCGATATTGGTACTGATTCGAGTCCCATTGGCATCCAATGTGTCCTTGGTGGCTAATCTGCGCCCCATTGCATCTAAAGCGTAGGTGCTGGCTTCTTTGGTTGTTTGGACTGGACTATTCGGTACGGTGTTGACGATGATTTTACTTTCGTTGCTTAAATCACCGTTGGTGTTGTAGGTATTGGTTTGGGTATTGGTGCTGATAATGGTTCCGCCAAGATTATTGGTTTGAACCCAAATATCGGCAGGTTGGGGTGGTTGCGGGTCTAGGTTTGGGTCACTCGGCTGTGGGAAAGTGGTCAGTCCTGTAAATTGCTCTCCGGTCACTTGTGGTACGGCTGTGCCTGCTGGGTAGGTTTGGGCAAGCACTTGGGTGTTACCTTGGTTGTGTTTGGGGATGGTGTAGCCAAAGTCGTTGTCTTGGGCGCTCATTGGTCCCCAAGTAAAGGTTTGAATACAGGTTAAAAATTCACTTGGGTCACTTGGGTTGGTGCCTGGCTGGCAGTAGCCTTTGTAGTTTCGTACTTCAATGCCTGTGCTTAAAGTATTGCTGGTTTGGACTTGCGTACTGACATCACCGTAATCATTGTAGGTAAGGGCTACTGTTCCTGTGGTTTTATCTGTATTGCGAATGTATAACAGTCCTGTAGTTGCCTTGGGTCCACTGGTAGGACCGCCAAGGTCGTCAATGACATAGGTAGTATCCAATTTTGTTGTGTTCACGGGATTATCAAAGGTGGTTGTGTTCTGTGTTCCATTTGCGTTGTAAGTAATAGTGGTGTGGTTGCCGTCGCTTTCGACATCACATGAAATATCTCGAGGGGCTGGATTACCGTTAGGGTTGTTTGGGCTAAGTCCTTCCCAAGTCCATTCGCTGCGTTTGGTGGTTAAGCCCGCAATGGTTACTTTGGTATCGGTTCGGCTTTTGCATTTTACACTGTCGGTCATTCGTACACTGGTGTCACCGTTACTCGAGTAGGTGGTAGTCGTTGTGGTTGACCCTGAAGCAATGTTGTAGTTGCTTGGTGCGCCGTTACTGTCCAAAACAATTGTTTCGCGCCCTCGAGCATCGTAGGTAAAGCTGCGTGTGCCTTGTCCTGCCACAGCTTCGCTGGCTCGGCTGCCATCGGTGTTGTAAGTGTAATTATTGGTTCGGGTTATTGTTTGGGTGTCGTCTAAGGTGTCTTTGCTTCGTAGTTTTTCTTCGGTCACAACACTTTCTATTAACTGGTCGCGTTCATTGTATTTACTATCAATTTTGCCTTTGCTTGCGCCTAGTTTTAAGTCTAGGGTTGGGGTGGTGTTTCCGTCAGCTTTAATGACCACATCACGTATTTCTTCTTTTTGCTTACCTGTGGCGGTGTAGGCGTATTCAAAGACATTTTGTTTGGCTGTTTCGCCACCCACTTGATCCCATGAAGAAATCAGTAAGCCTGCTGGGTCATAATTCCAATACGTGCTGGTATCAGCATTATTGGCTCGAGTTCCATCTGCACGTAATGGACGAACATAAACAGCTATATTTTTCCCAGTAAAAGTAATCGGTGTATCACCTGTAAAATCACGACGAATCTTTAGCCCCAAACCATTGTAGCTGTAACTCGAACGGCTGAGCATTTTTTTCACAGGTACATTTACAATGTCGCCAAAGGCATTGGTTTCGACCAGAATGATGCCTATTTCAGTTTTAACGGTTTGTAAGCCTCGTTTGTCGTAAGCGTACCAAATCGTTCCACCTTGAACCACATTAACACCTGTAGCCTCGACTGCACTGGTTTCCCATGCACTCAAATCAGTTGCCCCGCGTATATTATTTGCCCTTATATCGTGAGTCGTTTCAAGTATTTTTTGTCCGTCTAAGCGGTAGGCACTTATTTTGTAATGTGGTGCAGCACTTAAGTTCAGTAATGGTCGGCTTTCAGCAATCACTTTGCCGAGGCTGTTGTAGGCATAGTACACCGTCCGTCCTTGCTCGGTGCGTTTGTACAAGTTGCCCATTGCATCGTAGTCATAGGTGCTGATCAGTCCTGTAAATCCGTTGGGGAAAGCAGCACTGTCGGTTGCTCGAGCCACCTTAAATTCTTTGATTAGTCTGTTACCGGCATCAAATTCGTACTGTGTTTCAAAGCCCTCAGCATCAATTAACTTAGTTACATTTCCTCGAGCGTCGTATTGTCTGGTGATCGTTGCGCCACCTGGCAAGGTCGTGGTTTTGGGTCGCCCAGCGTAATCAAGGTTTGTAAAGGTGGTGGTGTTCGTTGGGTTGTCGCCTGTTTGAATGTTTGGTGCTTGAGTTTTTTGACTAATTGGGTAGGCTCGAGTACCGTATTCAAGTTTTTTGGTGGTCACAAAACCACTTGGCACGGTGTTATTCGCACCTAGTGTTGTATCGGTTGCTGGAGTGCCAACACTATTGTCTGGTTCGGCTTCGACTTCAAGCAGTCCATCTTTGGTATAGCCCATGATTTTACTGGTGACTAAACCTACTGTACCGTCAACGGTCATGGATTTTTGGGTGAAGGTCGGTTGCCCTAGGGTGTTGTAGCCCATTTTTTGCAAGTAACTTCTAGGGTCAATTACTTGGACTGGTTTCCCTGTGGCATCGTAATACATGAATGTATTGGCTTCAGTTGTAATAATGTTAATGCTGGTTGCACTGGCATAACAAACCTGATCGGATAATTTACAAATTTCTTGGGTGCGTTTAATTGGGTTATCACTGTTATCGTACTTGAGCTTGGTGCTATAGCCTTCTGGGTCAATACTTTTTACGGGTCGGTCAAATCCATCGTACTGAATTTGGCTTATTGCCACATCACCACTTGGCATGTTGCTGATGGTGTTGGTGATTAAACTGCTTGGTAAAACGGGACTCGAGCTTTGCAATAATTTACTTTCGCTCACCTTTCGTCCCAGTACGTCGTAAGTCATTTCACTGTATGGACGGTGAAGGTCGGTGTACCAATTGCCTGTTGCGCTAGGCAACATGGTACTGGAAGATTGATTTCCAGAATTAGCTAAGACTGGCTCGAGTTGTTTAATCAATCGCCCGTAGCTGTCATAAACCATGTACTGAGAAATATTATCTAAGAGATTAACCACCGAAAGCAGTCTCCAATCTCTAATCTTGATTGGGCGGTCATAATCATCGAATTTGGTTTCGATTTGATACTTTGACTTTGAAGAGAGTGAATCTCCATTTGTGGGTTGTTCAGTATCTGAATATTCGTACAATCCAACGTTACCAAAGCTGTCAATATCGCTGTTCTTTTCAGTAACCACCAATGTGCCTTCGGTGGTTTTGACTTGGCTTGGTTTGCCACTGATGGCGTATTGGGTCTCGACTTTAACCCCGTTGGGTTGAATGGTTTCGACTGTGCGGTCAAGCGTATCGTATTGCATTGTGGTGATGAATTCACCATCAGCTTTTTGTTCAGATACCCGTCCAAAACCGTCATAAGTAAATGTAAGTTGTTCTCGAGCGGTCACACTTGTGTCGCTGATGCGAATACCGTGTTGAATCGTGGCAACCCGTCCAGAAGTATCGTAAGTGTAATTGGTTTGGTTTTCTTTGTTGCCTTCCCATTTGTATTTTAGTTCACCACTTGGGTGGTAGTAATTGGCACTGATGGTGGTTGCACTGCCGTTTTGTGGTCCGACCCATTGCCAGACCATTTGCCCAAAGCCGTTATAGGCGCTTTTGGTGTCTCGAGTTGTGGCTAGTACCAATAACGCGAAGAGAGTAAGTGATCTCTTTTTATCGGTTAGACTAAAATATGTCACGACCAGCCCCCGAATTTAAGCTCAGTGAAGACG
>JAYWHB010000147.1:0-4693 GCA_043777915.1 Deinococcales bacterium | reverse complement strand
CGAAAGCCAAGGGGCAAACAGCATTGTGGTGGATTTACGCGATAACCCTGGTGGGGTTGCTACCGAATGCACCAGTGCGCCGGGGGCGTTCCTACCAGAACTTAGTAACATCCTCGAGACACGCTACTCGAGAACCATTTACAGCTATAAAAACGGTCTGACCAGTGTCAGCAGTGGTAAAAGCCAAACCGAAGCCTACAACATTGCCAATCCAGCCCAGTTCAAAGGCAAAGTTGCGGTGCTGGTCAATGCCGATAGTGCATCTTGTGCCGAAGTCTTTGCCGCCCAAATGCAGTACGCCAAACGCGGCGTGGTGGTTGGCGAAGAAACCTACGGGGTACTGAACACCGCCACACGCTTATTTGACCTTGCCAACGGCAGTTTTATTGGCTTGACCATCGGTAAGGGTATCCGCCCAGATGGAACATATGCCAGCGAACGGGTGACACCAGACACCCGATTTAACGAGGACCTCGAGAATTTAGCGGGCGGACGTGATGCCATGCTCGAGAAAGCCTTAGAAGCCTTAAATGTTAGACCTAGCACGATAGTAAGTAAACCCAAGCTGCCTCGAGCCTTCGGGGATTTAGGAGGAATATGAAAAAGTTTGTAATTGCCATCAGCGCCGCCCTAGCACTTTCGGGTGTTGCAGGAGCGCAAAAGTACATTGGAAGCCCAGCGCAGGATTTATTTGACCAAGCATCGTTTTATTTGGATACTCAGTATTACGGATTTGTTGATATTGATGCCAACGTCCTTGCAAGTAAATATCAACCCGATCTTGATAAAGCCTGTGAGTCAGCAGGAATTAATTGTGCGTATACATCTGCTGAACCAGTCATTGCGGCTATGTTAAACTCGATTGGCGATGGGCATACCGGCTATGCCTCTCCCGCTTCCGTTGCTGCTAGTAATGCTGCACGTCAAGGTCAGGGTGCGCCTGTTTTGAGAATTGGATTTAGTTCACGTATACTTGAAGATAAATCCATGCTTGTAAATAGAGTACGACCAGACGGACCCGCTTATGCTGCTGGCTTACGGCGTGGAGATTTAGTTATTGGATTCAATGGCAAGAAATTTTCAGAAATTGAAGCTGGTGGTCTTACTACATCAGTTCGTGCAGGAGAAACGATAACTTTAAATGTAGTTCGAGGAGAGGCAAAGTTGGATTTTTCTGTTAAAGGTGTTCAATTTCAGACTGCTGACCCCTCGACTTACGAGTTACGAAAAGATGGAAATGCTGTAATTTGGATGCCGGATTTCCTTGCACCATTTCAAGCTCAATTAGTTCACGATTTTACCCAAAAAGCAATCCAAGATGGTGCAAAAGCCATTATCCTTGATTTGAGAGACAATAGTGGGGGGTCTCCTTTACAAAGAATGTGGGTTAGTCATATTTTCTTAAATGAAAATCAAATTGGTAGTGTTTCAAAAACACGCTATAAGAACTTTATTCCAGAAATGGTTTATAAGATTGCAAATGGTGTAGCAACAGAGACATCATTGGGCGGCATTGTTAATAGGTCTTTGAAGATCAATAATCCTGCAAAATGGAGTAAGCCGGTTAGTGTTTTGATTAACGAAGAAGCAGGCAGCGCTCCTGAATATGTTGCAAATGACATCAAATATATGAAAAGAGGTGATTTAGTTGGAGAACCTACCTTTGGTGTTGGTAACACATCTACAGTAGATTTCAGGTTAATTAATGGGGGAGCAATTGGAATTACGATTACTCGCAACTACCGTTTTGATGGAATACCATATCCTGAGCGTGCAACACCTGATATTAACGTAGTAGACGATTTGCTTGGTCTTGCCAAAACTGGTAAAGATGCCATTCTTGAAAAAGCGGTTGAAGTCTTAAGCGGTAAAGTAGCCCTAGCTGCTCCGAAAACTGGAATTGCCTTAAACTTACCAAGCGGATTTCCATTATTATGGAAGAAAAAAGAGATTGGAATTCTAAGATTCTAACCAAGTTAGGGTGCATACAAAGGCTGTCGGTTCACAACCCACCATGTACTAAACATATTCTCGAGCCAAGAGCAGTCTGCAAGGGCTGCTCTTTTTATTTTCTTGCCGTATAATCCGTTCATGAAACTTCAAGTGATTGTCCATGAAGCAAAAGAAGGTGGGTTCTGGGCAGAAGTACCCGCCCTGCCCGGTTGTGCTACTCAAGGTGATACTTTTGAGGAATTACTGAGTAACATCTATGAGGCTGTTGAAGGCTGTTTACTGGTGGATATTCCACCGCCAGTCAGTGGTCGGATTCTCGAGATTGCCGTGTGAAAAGCCTGTCTGGTGTTGAATTGGCTCGAGTCTACTTCTCAAAATGGGTTTCTTGTGCCACAATAAAGCCATGAACAGTGTTTTACAAAATTCGATTGCTCAACTTCCAGCCACTGAACAACTCGAGTTGGCGCAGTGGATTTTAGGCAGTCTCCAAGCTCAATTAAACGACTCGAGTATTCCAGATTTAACACCATCTGAATTACGTCTGGCTTTACAACGTGCCTCAGATAACCCTAGAGATGGTAAAACTCCCCCGCAATTATTTGCTGCAATTCAAGCTGCTCGGAATTCCTAATGTATTTTCTTGTTTTGGATAACAAAGTACAAGATGACTTGCTGCATATCAGCCAAGATTTAAGCGAGGCTCGAGAGCAAAAATTTGTACAAACCCTGAAAAATTGTCTCGATTTAATTCTCGAGCATCCTCTTGCCATGCCAACCATTGGATTTGATGTGGCTTTTCCCAAATTGGCAATTCGTAAAATTTTACTAACAGGCTTTTCGTATGGTTTGCTGTACGTTGTCTTTGAAGAAACCGAAGTGATACGAGTGGTTGCTTGTTATCATGTTCGCAGTGACCCAGAGACTTGGTTGGCACAATAGAAAAGACTGCTCTTTTTATTTTCTCGAGTACAATGCTTCTATGACCCTTGAAATTACCAACCCAGATTCTCAACTAACCGCTTTACTTGACCGTATTGCCCACGGGGAAGAAGTGGTGCTGACTCGAGATGGACATGAAGTAGCTCGAGTCAGTCCAATCCGTCAAAACTCTAAGCCTAATCGAATTGGTTTTCTCGAGGGCAAAATTCAAATGAGTGATGATTTTGACGTAACTTCCCAAGAAATGATTGATTCTTTTTATGCGCCACTTTTCCCAGAGGATAAAGGCAGGACTGATTTTTTAATTCCAAAACGTGGAAATGCTAAAAGATGAAATTGAAGATAATTAAGTTGGGGTACTTAAGAATCACCTCTCGAGAAATTCTTTATAGCACATCATCATCTGTCCCTCGAGCTTTACGATTCATGGCTTTTCGCCGCCAGCGCAGGGCAGTATTGACCGCAGATGATAGCGGATTCAGCGCAATTTCATAAGCTGGAAAATACGCCATTTGCCCACCAAGCCGCATCTTAAACTCATAGACTCCATTGCTGATTTTGTCGCTTGTGCTTTCGTCTATGCGCTTTGGGATGCCGTATAAATCTAAAGTCTTGTAGGCTCGAGACAAGCCGTACCGAATCATGCCCCAATACGCGCCATTTGGGGCTTTCGGGTCACGTTGTCCTTCTTCGCGCTCGGCTCGGATACTGCCGCCGTATAAATAACACAGTTCGTTGCCCAGCCCAATCACAAAACAGGTTGCCAGCGCCTTACCATTCCAACGTGCATTGATGATTCTGGCTTCACCACCGTACTTGGCGCATTCCTTGAACATCGCTTGGTAATAAGTTTTTGAGCGTTGCAACAATTTGGAGCGCGTATTGGTCTCGCTAAAAAGTTCCCAGAATGCCTCGAAGTCATCATCGGGTTCGGCAGTCACACCTTCTTTGAGACTTTGTTTGGTGTTGCGTTTTGCCATTTGGTGCATGGCAGACAGGCGCACATCTTCACTTTCCTCGAGACTGATTAAAACCGTGTGGGTAGGTTGAATCGTTTCGGACAAACTCCAGACCCCAATTTTTTCGGACATGATGCTTGGGTCACCAACGGATGGAATTGGCACACAAGGCTCAATTTTGAGGCTGACATCGGTTATTTTTGCCCAAGACTTTAAGGCAGTTGCGACATCCTGCAAATCCTCGAGATTATTGAGCGCGGGTCCCCTCGGGCAGTACAAATACCCTAAGCCGTACTGTGAACGCCGCAGCACTTGGGCAGCCGCAAAAACCACACCATCCCGCTCGAGTTTTAAGCGGTGTGGTGTCCAAGCCGTGACCCGCCGTGCCTCGCCAAAGCCCCAGCCTTGCAGCGCACTATGAAAAGTAAAGGTTTGAACCAAGGCATCCCACTCGAGGGGATTGGTGACAGGGGTAACACGTAAACTCACCCCCTTAGTTTACCCAGTATTTGATGAGCGTCACTCATGCTCAGTGACTCGGTAGAGCCTCCGAAAAGTCTGCATTTTTAGCAATTTTACTGTTTATTGGATAGAAAAACAGGGAGACTACAGAACAATGTTTTTATGTAGGGGAGGGGCTTGTCCCCTCCCTGTTTTAACGATGATATTTCATTCTTTCGGAGGCTCTAGTGACTCGGGGACGTTCATACCCAGATTTTTATACCCAGTGGCTCGGATAGTGCGTGTTGGCAAAAATGCTTCGGGCTTGCTCGAGTAAAACTTGGCGCTCGAGTGCCGAATACCTGTCAGAAACGTGAAAAAGCCGTAGCTCCTGCACCCCC
>JAYWHB010000146.1:0-4699 GCA_043777915.1 Deinococcales bacterium | reverse complement strand
TCGAGTTCAAGCAGCGAGACTTCTATCGGAAAAGCCGCCCCCGGACGCGGCTCGAGTTCACGCTCGAGCATATCGCCGTGCAAATCCACCAAACCCGCAATCGCGGTTAAGCCTGTGCCGTACAAATCTGGTTTTTTGGCTGCGCCACCCACAATTTGGCTAATGATGCCGTCCTCAAGGTACAAACTGGCACTCGGCAGCACACAATCTGGTAAAACCAGCCGCACATCGCTAAGCCACATATGCCATCTCCTGTTCTGGCTCGAGAAAACCCTCGTCGAGCGGTAGTTCGCTGTGCAGCACAATTTCACGGTCAATTAAACCGGAAGCATCTTCGGGATGGTGCAACACCCCAATCATTGCCACACCATCATTTTTGAGTTGCTTCAAGCGTTCACGCAGCGCAGTTCTGGCATTGGCATCCAAGGATGCTGTCGGTTCATCCAAAAGTAGCAAGCGCCTTGGCTGAATTAAAGCCCGTGCCAAATTGACTTTTTGCTGTTCGCCACCCGAAAAAGTGGTCGGATAGGCTTGCCAAAGTTCGGACTTTAAGCCAAACATCTCGAGCGCGGCGCTGGCTTTCTGTTCGGCAAGTCCAGTCTCGAGTCCAGCAAACAAAAGCGGCTCTGCCACCAATTCCACAGCGCTGACCCGAGGGCGAGGACGTAAAAATTGGGTCACAAAACCAAGTTCTTCTTGGCGCAGCAGGGCAATATCCACATCCGCCGCCCGAACCAAATCAATGCCGCCATGCAGACTCGAGTACCAAGCCAGACCTTTTGATGCCTTATACGAGCGGTACAAAGTGCGAAGCAGTGTGCTTTTGCCGACACCATTTGCGCCAGCCACCAGTAAAAATTCGCCACTCAAGAGTGAAAAATTCAGATTCGAGAACGCCAACACCTGACGCTCGAGTTGGTGCAGATAAAAGTGTTTGGTTAAATCATTGACCTCGAGAATCATGGGTTACTCCTATAATTTGGCATGTACCAACTGCTGGGTGTACGGATGCTGTGGGTCTTCGAGAACTTGGTCGGTCAGTCCTTGTTCAACCACCCGCCCGTGGCGCATGACCATCACACGGTCAGACAGGGTACGAATCACACCAAGGTCGTGCGAAACCACCAACATGGCGATGCCCAAATCGCGTTGCAAACGGCGCAGGGTGTCCAAGACCAGCGCTTGCACCGAAACATCCAAGCCAGTAGTGGGTTCATCCAGCAGCAACAAGGCAGGTTTTAGAGCAATGGCTTTTGCCAGTTGCACCCGTTGCTGCATTCCACCCGATAAATTCTTGGGTGGGTCATCCATGCGGTTAATTGGAAATTCGCTGACCTCGAGACTGCGCTTAGCGGCGGCGCGTAAACGCGAAAAATTGCGTTCGCCAGCTATCACCAGCCGTTCGGCGACATTGCCACTGCTCGAGTTTCGCATCCTTAGACCCAAATGCGGGTTTTGGTAGACAATCCCGATGTGCTTGACCCGCAATTGCCGGCGTTCAAAACGGTTTAGACCAAATAAATTCTGGTTTTGGTAGCCTGCAATCTCGAGGTGATACTCCCCACTATCGGGGCTTTCCTCGAGATTGAGCATTCGCAGCAAGGTGCTTTTGCCACTGCCGCTTTCCCCGACCACGCCCAGCACTTCTCTCGGGTAGAGTTCGACATGGACATCCTCGAGCGCAATCACTTTGTCATAACGTTTATTGATGTTGGTGGCGGTCAGGAGCGGACTGTGCTTGACCAAGCGTGGTGGCTCGAGGTGTAGGATTTCAGTTGCGGAGGAAGCCAGCATGATAAAACCTCCCTTCGTCATCATAATAGGTATCGCCTAAATCTGTTTCAGACAAGATTTTTTCGCCGTAACCACTGTCGGAGAGTTCAAACAGACTCGAGCCATCTGCTTGCGGTAATTCGTTCATAAATTTATGAGCTGCCCCAGTGCGAAAACAGACCATGCCACGCACATCTTCGATTTGGTACGGCACATCATCAAACTCGAGCGGACGAACTTCGGTGTATGGCGGCACACAATACAAGCGTTTTTCGCGTCCAGCGCTCAAAATCGTCAGGTGTGCGGCTTGGTGCAGCATTGGCACATCCCAACGTGGAATCGGGCTGGGTGACATGATGTAGCGCCCGTTTACCAAGACTGGATAACTTGCGCCTTGAATAATGCGTTTATAGCGCACCATCTGCTCATAGAGTTTGAGCCACATCAAGCCGTAATCGGCATCAGCATGGAGTTCGGCAGCCGCCGCGCTGCTGGTTTCGACCCCACGCAAAGGCTCGGGTTCTGGGACTTGCAGAATCAAAACCTGTCCCTCGAGTAAACGTTCTTCGGGGATACGATGGCGCGACTGAATCAGCGTGGCTTGACAAGTATCGGTGGTGGTTTTGGCTGCCGCCACCCGAGCAATAAAACGCCGAATGTTAGCGGCATTAACGCTATCATCTGCCCCTTGGTCAATCACTTTAACCGTGCTGTGCGGTGCAACCAAAGTCAGTGTGACCTGCAAGCCGCCCGTTCCCCAACCCCGTGCCATTGGCACTTCTCTCGAGGCATACGGCACTTGATAGCCCGGAATACAAATCCCTTTGAGGATTTTGCGCCGCAACTCGCGTTTACTGGCTTCATCCAAAAACGCATACGCGTGGTCTTGTACGGGCTTGATTAGCTCGGAAAGCCTCATAAAATCGCCTCCTCGAGCGCCACAGAACTTTCAGCTTCAGGCTTGGATTGCTTTTGCCTTTCGCCCTTCGCCTTTTGCCTTTCGCCTTTTACTCCCCGCATGGCTTCTAAACTGCTCTGAAAGGTCACATAATGCGGCAACTTAAAGTGAATACAAAAACCGCTCGCCTCGACAGGTTCGGTGTGATACAGCACAAATTCTGGAGTCTGGGAAGGGTGGTTTGAGCGCTCCATACTTAAATCCAGCATCGAGGCGGCAATGGTTTTGACTTCATTCCAACCAAGTGTGGCACTAAAACCCAACTCGAGACGCGGGTCTTGTGGATTACCCGCAAAATTGGTGACGATTTCACTCGAGCTAACCCGCACTTGTCCAGCACTAAACTGTACTCCTGTACTTGGATGGGTCAGCATCACATCCCCGTAACCAAGCCGTACTTCATTGATGGTTGGATGAACTGCGCCGTAACCACGCATGTTGGCATAACCCAGTGCCAATATCCCGCCAGTGTCGCCTCGAGCCAGACTTTGCAACTTGTGCGCCCTCGAGACTGGAAACAGCAAAGGCTCACGGGTGACATCGGGAATTTCGCTTGCGGTGGTCTGGTCAGCTTCTATTTCGGGAAGCAAGCCAGCCTGACGTTGCCAAGCGGCTAAAGCGGGAAAACTCGAGTCAGAGGGTTGTGCGGCTGGTTTGGTCTGATGCGTGATATTTTCGCCACGCAAGACTTCCATACGAAGAATTCGGTGGCTGTAATCGAGTGTCGGTCCTAGCACTTGCCCACCGGGAATGTCCTTAAAAGCTGCCGAGACACGGCGCACGGTTTTTAAGGCGTTCTGCTCGAGCGGCACAGCATACGCCAGCCGTGGTTGGGTGCTGCGGTACGCCCTTAATAACAGCACCGATTCGTACAACTCGCCGCCAGTTTGGGCAATCGCCAGCGCTGCCAATTCTGGAGCATAAATCGAAGCCTCACCCATGACCCGATCTAGTAAATATGGCAGGGTTTCTTCGATGGTTTTCACCCGCTCGAGTGATAATGTCCCGAGCAATTCACGGTACAGGTTCTCCGCCTCGAGAATTGCCTGCTCGCCGCCTCTGGCAGCCACATATGCCATTTTACTTCACCTCGATTTGGGTGGTACGCGGTAAACCCAATAATTTTGAACCGTCAACAATCAGCACATCCCAGCCTATTGGGTATGCCAGCACTTCGTCACGCACTGCCCAAAACTCGAGCGGCAGGTCAATCTGTACGTCAAAAGCATCCTTGATTCCAGCCCCAGTTAAACGTACTGTTGCCCCAGTCTCGAGACTGGTGTGCAGCACCAAGGTTGCGGCGGTTTCTGGCGAAAGCGGCGAACCGCGTTTAATTACCCGCAACAAGTCTGGCACAGAGATTTGTGAACAAAAGACATAATCGGCTTGCTCGAGTGACTTTATTTTTGCACCCATAGCCCGAATCACAGCCTCGAGTTTGGGGTCGTCTGTCCAAGCACTGGTTTCTAAATCCAGCAGCGTTTGGGCAATCTGGGCAGCACTGGATAGACCCGCTTTTTCTGGCAGGGTTTGCACCCGCCCGGGGTGCGAGAACGCCCACATCAAGGCATCAAAGGCAGCATGGGTTTGGGCTTCAAAATCGGTTTGTAACATCAAAATGTCTCCATTTGTACTCGAGTCGCATCAACTTTGGCAAATAATTCTCTGTGGGCTTCGGTTTGTTGGTTTTGGGCAGTCTCGAGAAAACCCTGCAAACGCTCCAAGCCAATCCCCGCCTGTCCAGCCAAATCCAAGAGTGCCACCGCCAGCGCTTGCTCGAGGTCACGCCCCAGCACCGCGCCGTAGCCAATCAGCCCCGCTTGGCGCACTTCGGCTTCGGCAACCAGCACTTCGCCCAGATGAAATAGTGTGCCTTGTACGGTGTCGCGGTATGGCAGCATCACCAGCCCTGTGCAGTTTTGGGTCACCTCGAGTGGCGCGTACTGCTCGAGTAGTGGCAAGAGTTCA
>JAYWHB010000145.1:0-1667 GCA_043777915.1 Deinococcales bacterium | reverse complement strand
TTCTCGAGAAATTAGCGGCTGATGATGGGTATTTTTTTGATGAACGCGCCAAAGAACTGTGCGGCTATGTGTTTGAAGGCGCACTCGAGTTACCGCCTCGGAACTTTGGCAATGCTCGGTTTGCCAGAAATCTATTTGAAAAAATTCTCGAGCAGCAGTCTAACCGTGTGGCAGAAGAAGCCGATAATTTATCCGACGAAGCCTTATCGTTAATTCTGCCCGAGGACATTCCAGACGACACAGGCGCACCGCGTTTACCCAAGCAAGTGCTGAATTAGGGCAGAGGAGGAAAGAGGAAGAAAGACTTTTTTTAAAAACTTTAGCTTGGGTATAGGTTAAACTGCCTCGTGCGCCAAGTAATTTTAACGATTTTTTTAATACTCCTGACATTGACAACTGTGGCAGCCCCACAAAGTAATGGAGTTCTGGTGCGGCAACTCGAGTTTAACGGCAACAAGTTTACCGTGGTCAGTGCCGATTTGCGCTTGGTGCAAATCAAAATGTTCTGGAAAGACGTTAGCGGCAAGCCGTTCTCGAGTCTTAAAAATTTAGAGCAGCACTTAACCAAAAATAACATTCGCTTATTAGCTGCTACCAACGCTGGTATTTTTGACACCAGCCAAGCCCCACTTGGACTGCATATCGAACGCGGAAAAGTCTTGCATCCGCTAAAGACCCGACGCAGTGGCTATGGAAATTTTTATTTGCAACCCAACGGCGTGTTTTATTTGGCTAAATCTGGAGCGCGAATTCTCGAGACTTTGGAGTTTGAGCGCATCTCCCCTGCTGCCTTAGAAGCCACACAATCTGGACCGATGCTGGTGCGGAATGGCAAAATCCATGCGGCTTTTCAAAAAAACAGCTTTAATCGTTTGCCACGGAATACCATTGGTGTAGAAAACTCGCAAAAAGTGCATTTGGTCATCAGTGACGACTGGGTGAATTTTTACGACACCGCACTTTTTATGCGTGATGTCTTAAAATGCCAAAATGCGCTGTACCTAGATGGTAGTATTTCTGCCATGCGAATCCCAAATTCTCGAGAAGATGACGACGGAGAATTTGGTGGCATGATTGGAATTGTGCAGTAAATCTCAGTTTGGCGCTTTGCGAAAACCATCAAGCAGCATCCCACAAAACGAATCTGCCACTTCCTTGGCGGTTAAACGCCCGTTGGGGTTGAGCCATTGGTATGTCCAATTGGCACTGGATAAAGACAGTAAACTCGCCAGTCTAAAATCAAGGTCTTTACGGAAATGGGCGTTGCGGACACCTTCCTCGAGAATCTGACGGTAAATTCGTTCAACACTGGCGCGGCGCTCGGTGATTTCTTCCATTTTAATAATTGGTAAGTGCTTCCATTCATGAAAAAAGACGGTCACGATTTCTCGGTTTTGTGAAATCACATTAAAATGGGCTTCTAAAGCCGAACGAAGTTTTTCAGGGGCAGCCATACGGCTATCCCTGATTGGCTCGAGAGCAGTATCGAACTCATCGGCGGCTCGGTTGACAATTTCCCAGAGCAGTTCTTCTTTGCTCGAGATATGGGCGTACAGACTGCCGCCTTGTACCCCAAGGGCATGGGCGAGGTCGCGCATACTGGTGGCATGATAGCCTCGTTCAGAAAAGAGTTTTGCGGAAGCCTTATAAATTTGTTCTTTGCGGGA
>JAYWHB010000144.1:0-4715 GCA_043777915.1 Deinococcales bacterium | reverse complement strand
TGATAGAAGCGGGTGGACAAGAAGTAATTTGTCATTGGTGCGGTACAAAATACCAAATCAGCCCAGCGCAAATTCGTGGTCTTGAGGAATAGATGACTAAAGAGCCGTACCAATTTGCACTGTTTCGCTACGGAATTTTTTGAAGTTATTTTGGGTCAGTTCTTTAGCGATGACAGCATCGTTGTAGTAAACCGCGTCGCCGTTGTCCACAATTAACTGGACACTTTGGGTTGCCCAAGTGCTGAGCGCCCCTGTGGGTAATTGGGCAATTCCTTCAAAACTGCCATTCGAGTTGAGGGCTGTCAGGTCTGCCGAGCGTAAAACAGGCGCATCGGCGGCAACCCCAGTCCAAGTGTAGAGTTTGAAATCATTGCCACCAGAAGCTGTACCAGCCACAATTAAACAGCCACTAGCGTTGCACTCGAGGCTGCGAATACCGCGCCCACCCAAATCCATTTGAATCTCTTTGGGTACATTCCCCGAGGCTTGCCTCGTAACCACGAAGTGGAGAGCTTTTTTGCATAGCGGGATTTAGAATTAATTTGTGAGCCTGTACTTGCACAAAAGCCATAATGTCAGCGTTCTTTTGTATCATATTGTTTGCCCCGCAAAGTATCGAAAAGCCGTATTTACACCTGAAGTGGAAAGTGTGTTGAAAGTCATCTGTGACGAAATTGAGCTACGTTACGAAATCATTTTTCTTGAAATTGGAGCAGATAGTGACCACGTTCATTTTCTTGTACAAAGTGTGCCTACATATAGTCCTACAAAGATTGTGGGGATGATAAAGAGTTTAACAGCGAGAGAATTATTTGCTCGAGTACCGAAGATTAAGAAATTGCTTTGGGGTGGGGAATTATGGTCTAGCGGTTTTTTCATATCGAGCGTTGGTAAACATGGAAGCGAAGGGGCAATATCGAGATATAGATATGTTGCGAATCAAGGTGGAGGAGAGTACCGTCAGATTGGTTCTGTGGTTGAAGTGCAGGATAGGTTGTTTGGAATTGAAGACCACTTTTAATACCCCGAGGCTTGCCTCGGAGATTTTTTATTGCTTTTAATGGCTGTCCCACCGACATTGCTGCTGGCTTGATGATACGCATACAGCGTCAGGTTGCTAATGTCCGCCGAACCAGCCTTGGTGGTGATGCTAAAATCGGCATTTAGATAACGCAGATTATTGGCTGTATCGTCTTTTAGGGTTGTGCCAAGCGCTGTAAAAGTGACGACATCATCGGCAAGTACATTTTGTACACGGGCTGCACTGCGGCTGGTATCAAAACTGGTATCGAACGAAAGCTCGAGTTTGCCAAGAATCCTCAGACTTGGTTGGGGGGCTTGGCTGCTGCACGCCACGATTGCCAAGAATAAAATCCAAAACACATATTTCATCACACCAGACTGCGGCGCTAATGTCAGGGTTTGGTCAGCTAAAAAAACTCGAGCCAAATCTACTCGAGTTTACAAGGTTTAATTTTTGTGTTGTTCTGCTTAAAAAATTCTGGGCGGTGTTTCTGAGTAAATCAGTCGGCTGACACAAGTGGCTCTGAATGACCGAGTAACCCACTGGTCTCGAGTCATAAACGTAATTTCTGTGAGTCCTTTGTGCCACCCCAATGGGCTTTTTCTGTGCCTTTGGCGGTTAAGGTAAAAGCATTGACATCATCCTCGAGTTGGGCGTGCAGCAGTTTTAAGACTCGAGTCCGCACAGTTTTATCCAGAACCGGAAACACAAGCTCTAAGCGTTTTTCAAAGTTACGCGGCATCCAGTCGGCACTTCCCGCCCAGACTTCCCAGTCGCCGTTACGCTTAAAGGCAGCAATCCGAGCGTGTTCCAAAAAGCGCCCGACCAGACTGCGAGCCTTAAATTTAGGATGAATCAGGGTCAGGGTACTGCGAATAATCAATTCGACTTTTGCCCCAGCTTGGGCGGCTTGCTCAAGGGCTTCTAAAACACTTGGGTCGGTCAGGTGATTGAGTTTAAGAATGATATGCCCTGTCGGGTGCGCTTCCTCGAGAATTCTGCCAATCAGGGTTTCACGGGCTTGTGTACCCACCTTCATCCACTCGAGCTTGGGTAGGCGGTTTTCTTCTAAAGCCGTGAAGAACTCGAGGGCATCTTTGGTCAGGCGTTTACTGGCAGACAATAAGCTCAGGTCGGTATAGAGTTTGCCCGTGGCTGGATTGTAGTTGCCCGTACCAAGATGCACAAAACCCTTGCCTTTGCGCCGCACATACAAGGCTTTAGCATGAACTTTAAGGTCTTGAGGGTAAGGCAAGACCCGTACCCCACCAGCATTAAACCGTAGAGACCAATACAAGTTGGCGAGTTCATCAAAACGCGCTCGACCCTCGAGAAAGACCGCCACATCTTTGCCATTTTTGGCAGCCAACAGGAGCGCTTCGGCAATTGGGTTATCGCGCCCAAGGCGGTAGAGCGTAGCCCTGATTTTATCCACCTCGGGGTCTATGGCAGCCGCTTCGACAAAATGCACCACGGTGTTGTAGTCGTCCGATGGATGATAGAGCGCCATGTCTTTTTTTTCGATAAAGCCAAACGGATGAGTGTGAAACTTGATGCGTTTGCGCTGCACAAAAGGCTTAAATTTGAGGCTCGGCACAGGCAAATTGGCAATTGTATCAAAGCAGCGCAAATCGAGCATCGTGGCGGTGCTGATTTCTTCGTTCCATAATCCCAAAGCGTTTTTGACCGTCCCCAGCCACGGAAAGCCTGTTTGTACCTCGAGTCGGCTAACCCCACCATCAAGGCGGCTCTCTAAAGCATGAGCCACATCCTCCCAGTCTATCTGCCCTTTGAGTTCAATATTGGCACGGCGGGTTAAACGCAGCGCAAACATTGGGCGAGCTTCGGGTAAAAAAAGGTCGTTGCGCCACTGCATTAGGGTTTCTAAGCGCACAAAACTTTTTTCGCGCCCCGGCACAGCAATAAAGTGCGCCAAACGGTCTGGCACACGAATAATCGCCTCCAAGGTCTCGAGTCCAGCCGCCAAATAGAGCGCCCTCGAGTCTAGGGCGGTCAGGCTTTCAGGGGGCAGGACATCGGTGGCAGGGGCAATGCTTTCGGCTAAGTACGCGCCAAAATAATTTTGTTCGTCGGTGGTTAAATCTGACGGCTCGAGCAGATGAATACCTGCTTGGTGCAACTCAAGCAAGACTGGCTCGAGCAGGGTTAAGGCTTTGGCTTGTTGCTCATGGGCGGCTGCCAGGTAATCCAAATAAATTTTTTGACTGGCTGCCGTGGCTTTAGGAGCTTTGGCAATCTGCTGACTGGCTTGGGCGCGAGCCGTAAAAAATTCGTCTAAGTTATTTTGGAAGATGCTAAAAAAGCGCACCCGCTCGAGCAGTGGAACATCCGAGCGGGTGGTTTGCAGCAGCACCCGACGGTTAAAAGCCAGCCAAGAGCGTTCGCGTGAAGAAGAAAAAGACGGCATGATATGTATTGTGACAGATGAAGTGTGACGAATGTGTCAGGTAAATCAGAGATTCTCGAGCTTGGCAAATCTTGGGTCTTAAGAAAAAGCGACTCGAGGGTGACTACGAAGGCTGAGTCAGGGACTGTGCAAGCATATAAGTATTGCCGTCTGGGTCGTAAAAACTAGCCAGCATCACAAGGTTTGGAATGGTGCTGGTGTCGCCTGCGAATTTTACCCCAGCACTCTCGAGTAAGCTGCGGGTATGGGCAACATCGCTCACTGCCCATGTCAGAACTGTGCCTTGAACTTGCGGGTTTTCGACTTGCGATAAACCAATTGTGAGGTTTGCAACAGGTGTGGTCATTTCGCACCAACCAATTTCTTCAACTTTGTAGATTAACTCAAAACCTAATTTTTCCGAGTACCATTTGATGCTGTTTTCTAAATTGCTGACGTTGGTGCCGGCGACAACGGTGGGTTTGAAACCTAGGGACTCGAGACGATTGTTGGACATAGTAATCTCCTTTTGGTGCGGGTTTTGGCAAAACAAAGCTGGCGCAATAACTGAAATGTCGTTCAGCTTGCAGACATCTTGTCTTGACTTAGGTACTATTTTTATACAAAAATCTTGTTTTGTCAAGAGCGTATTCTAAAAGTAAATTCTGTATGAAAATCACCCTTACCCAACTCTGCCATCATCGCTGGATTCTGCCAATCCTGTCCGAACTGCACCAGCAAAACGGTGGCAGTAAATTTGTGACGCTGCTTAATCGCCTTCAACTCAGCCGCGACTCACTCAGCCGCACCCTACAAATCATGCTCGAGCTAGAATTGATTAGCCGCAATACTGTTTACGCCCACCCTTTGCGCCCCGAATACATCCTGATAAACCAAAAGCTCGGCAGACACGCCCATAGTTTAATCCAGCAACTCGAGCCAAACCAAGAAACCTTACTCAATAAATGGGCATTACCAACCATTCACGCCCTGCAAACCCATCACCAATTCTCGAGACTGCTGGAAGTGCTGCCCAACATCACCTCTCGCGCCCTGACCATGACCTTAAAAGACCTCGAGCAATGTGGATATATACGCCATCAGCAACGGCAGTATCATTTGACGGAAATAGGTGAGGCACTTACCAATTGTATTGGACTACTCGAGTAAATAGCAACTCAAGTGTACAATAGTTCGGAATGTTTTAGGCTGCTTTAACTCCGAGATTTAGCGTGTCCTGCAAGTCTTTCCTAAATTTAATAAGATTCACTCCAGCAGGTAACA
>JAYWHB010000143.1:0-1669 GCA_043777915.1 Deinococcales bacterium | reverse complement strand
TTTGGCTTTCAAGATACTCAGTCTTTCATCCCCGTTAAGGCAATACCACTGATTAAAAAGCGTTGGGCAAATAAATAGGCAATTAAGACTGGAATCGCGGCAATGGCAGTACCCGCCATCAGTTTGCCGTACTCGGTCACATAGCGCTGCGAGAACGAAGTAATCCCCACAGGAAGGGTTTGCATGTCGGGCGAGGTCGCCACATACAAGGGCCAGACATAATTATTCCATGAACCCATAAAGGCAAAGACACCCAGCGAAACCAAAGCGGGGACACTGAGCGGCAAAATCACATGGCGAATGACTTGCAAACTATTTGCGCCGTCCAAACGGGCGGCTTCCTCGAGTTCAAAAGGGATATTGGTAAAAAACTGGCGCAACATAAAGACCCCAAAAACCCCAGCCACCCCGGGCCAAATTAGGGCGTGGTAGGAATCAATCCAATTAAGTTGCAGCATCATGATGTAACTTGGAATCAAGGTCACGATTCCAGGAATCATCAGTGAGGATAAAATAACCCAGAACCAAGTTTCGCGCCCCGCAAATTTAAGGCGGGCTAATGGATAGGCAGTTAGCACACAAAGCGTTAAATGTGCTAAGGTAAACGCCAAGGCAGTAAAGACCGAATTAAACGTCCAGCGCCATAAATTACCATCGGGTGAATTAAGGATTTCGGTGTAGTTTTCCAAAGTCGGACGGGCTGGAATCCACTGAATGGGGATCGAGATCGCGTCCGTTTCTGGCTTAAAACTGGTGGATAACATCCAATAAATCGGAGCTAAAAAAATAATTGCCAAAATCAATAGCAACCCAAAACGAGGTGCGTCGGACAACCAAGCGGGGCGTTTTTTTCGCTGCCTCGAGACTGAAACGGTCAGCATACTTATTGCTCCTTTCGGCTGGCACGTAAATCCATTGCCATCAGGCGAAATTGGAAAGCCGTAAAGACCAGCATTAAACCACCAAAAACAAATGCCATTGCCGAAGCGCTGGACTGTTGATTGTTGCCAAACGCCTCTTCGGTGATGTACTGAATCACGCTTTGGGTGCTGCGGGTTGGACCGCCGCCAGTAATCAGTGCCGATTGTCCAAATAACTGAAAACTTGCCAGTACCGTCGTAACTGCAATAAACAGCGTGGTTGGTGCAAGGAGCGGCAAGGTGATAAACCGAAATTGCGCCCATGCCCCAGCCCCATCCAACTGGGCAGCTTCGTAATAACTCTGGTTAATCCCACCCAGCGCCGCCAAGTAGAGGGTCATGTTAAAACCGATTGTCCACCAGACCGTACCAACAATAATCGGCACCCACGCCCAACCTTCGGTGGTTAAAAATTGAATTACAGCAACCCCAAAAAACTGTTCACGCACCACATTGATTAAACCGCTTTGGTTATCAAACATCCAGCGCCACAAAATACCCATGACCGAGACCGATAAAATCCCTGGCATAAAAAAAATCGCTCGAAAAATGGCTTGACCAAAAATTGGGCGGTACAACAACAACGCCAAACCCAGCGCCGTTGCCACCAAAAGCGGCACACTGACGACGGTAAAAAAAGTGGTGTTTATTAACAATAGTTCGGAATGTTTTAGGCTGCTTTAACTCCGAGATTTAGCGTGTCCTGCAAGTCTTTCCTAAATTTAATAAGATTCACTCCAGCAGGTAAC
>JAYWHB010000142.1:0-1670 GCA_043777915.1 Deinococcales bacterium | reverse complement strand
GGCTTGGCGATTATTGTCAAGTCGTGATTCACCTGATTCTTGGATTTCTGCGGTCAGCACACCTTTAGGACGCTCAACCGACTTTTAACTATCTCTCTAAAACTTTTAAGCCTTGAAAGTCACGCTCCTAGGTGCTAAACTCCCTCGCGCTGCTTAAAACAGCCGTCTTCTCGAGCGAAATGCGAGGCGGTACGTTCCAAAATGGAAGTGCTTGAACTCCCTCACGGTTGGAAATCGTGGGGCTAACGCAGTTTTGAACTGCGATTGGAGTCCTTTATGAAAAAAGATTTACACCCCAAGATGGTCCCATGCAAAATCATTTACAACGGCGAAGTGGTCATGGAAACCTACAGTGTCAAACCAGAAATCCATGTGGATGTTTGGAGTGGCGTACACCCACACTGGACAGGTCAACAACGCTTTTTAGACACCGAAGGTCGGGTGGAGAAATTCACCAAGCGCTTTGGCACAAGCTACCGCACCAAAAAAGCCGATTAAACTGTTTGATTTTCGTTGGGGCAATGTTGCCCCAACGATTTTTTTATGCCCGAACACCAAGTTTAGAATCAAAGGCTGTAATCAAACCTTTTACGCCCAGCACTTGCTCGAGGGCATCAAAGAAACGGTGATAAATGGCAGGTTTAGCCGATTCGCCCATCAAGCCAAGCCGCCAGATTTTTCCAGCCGTTTCACCAAGTCCACCCGTCACAATCACGCCATGTTCACGTAACCCAGAACGCACTGGGACATCTTGCACTGTATTTGGTAAACGCACTGCCAGAACCGTTGGAAGGCGGTCTAACGGGTTTTCTACAAACGCCGAAAATCCTATTGTCTCGAGGGCAGAAAGTGCGGCTGCACCAACTTCATGCACACGCCTTTCTCGAGCTTCTAGCCCCTCAGAAAGCGCGGCGGTTAAAGCCGCATCCAAAGCATAATGCAGTTGTACTGGGACAGTATGGTGGTACTCTTGACGATTCCAGTAGGCTTGTAAGCCCTCAAGGTCGGCGTACCAAAGCGGCACTTTGGTTTTGCGGTTTTCGACTGTGTGTATCGCGGCGCTCGAGAAGGCGACAGGTGCAACCCCCGGAGGGGCGCTTAAGCATTTTTGAGAACCCGTGTAAGCATAATCAATCCCCCATTCATTCATCTTGTACGGCATCATCCCGGCTGTGGTGACGGCATCCACGGTCACTAAACAACCATAAGACTTAGCCAGTTTTGCGATTTCGACGGCTGGGTTTAAGACACCCGTACTGGTTTCACCATGCACCACTGCCACCAGCTTAAAAGTATCCGTCTCGAGAGCGGCTTTGACATCCTCGAGTTTAATTGCCAGACCAATTGGCGCTTTGACAATGGTCACACGCGCCCCAATCCGTTCGCACATTTCCGCCATGCGAAAACCAAAACTTCCGTTGGCACAAATTAAAACCTTATCTTGAGGCTCGAGCAGATTGACAAAACCAGCTTCCATACCAAGGCTACCCGTGCCTGCCAGTAAACAGGTAAATGCCGAGTCGTCTGCGCCGTACAATGTTTTGAGGTTTTCTTGTATTCTTCTATTCAGGGCAAAAACCTCGGGATCCATATGACCACGCATTGGGAAAGACAGGGCTTTGTGGGCATGAGGCTCGATGGGCGTAGGACCGGGGGTGAGAAGAACTTGC
>JAYWHB010000141.1:0-4732 GCA_043777915.1 Deinococcales bacterium | reverse complement strand
CTAACTCCAGTAGTTCCTCGAGTAATTCGCTTCGTAAGGGTTCTTTAATTTGAACCATGCCGCTAATTTCGCCAAACCAAAATCCGTCACAAGCAAGCCGAATGGCGGTGGCTCGAGCGGCGGGGAGTCCGTCGCTAAGGATGTTCTGCTCGGCAAATAAGAAAGCATCTTGCAGTGGCAGTGAATCTAGTAACTCTGGATGACTGATAATTAAACTCGAGAGGGCTTGGGTGAGGCGTTGTTCTTCTGGGTCGGGGCTAAAAGTGGTGCGAATGTAGGCGCGTGTCCAGCGTCCACGGCTTTGAACCGGCTCGAGGTACTTTTGCAGGTTGTGGTCAAAAGTTTGGGTCAGTAGGTTAATGATTCCCAGCAGCAGACTTTCTTTGTTGGGGTAGTGGTGCAGCAGTCCACCTTTGCTGACTTGAGCGTTTTTAGCCACATGATCCAAGGTCAGGTTATGTGCGCCACGTTCTAAAATAATGGCAATGGCGGCTTTGAGCAGAAGCTCTCGGGTTTCTTGGGGATTATTTTTTCTCATTAAATACCGTCCAGACGGTTTGTATATTACCGTCTGACTGGACTGTTTAATGTAAACTAAACTACAAAAATAATGACAATGCCTAAACCCGAAAACTCAGGTTTAGGCATATTTAGGTTCACTCGAGAACAAAAACTATTTTTCGACAATATAGACTTTGGTCATGCTGTCTGGGCTAACACCAAAACTCGGACGACCCGGATCAACGCGCTGTAATTTATCAAGCACATCCAGACCCTCAATGACCTTCCCAAAGACCGTATGGCGACCATCCAAGTGCGGCTGGTCGGCAAACAACATAAAGAACTGGCTGCCGTTTGTGCCGGGTCCAGCATTTGCCATGCTCAGGACACCCTTACCACGGTGGCGCAATTCTGGATTAAATTCATCGCCAAATTTATAACCCGGTCCGCCGCGTCCAGAACCCGTCGGGTCGCCAGTCTGTGCCATAAAGCCCTCGAGAACACGGTGAAAAACAATCCCATCAAAGTATTTATGACGTGCCAACCAAACAAAATTATTGACTGTTTTTGGGGTTTGGCTGGCGTAAAGTTCTAAAACCATTCGCCCTTTGTTGGTTTCCATGACTGCCATATAGGACTTACCAGTTTCGGTGGCTTGTCCAGCCGAAGAAAATTCGGTCACTCGAGTCTCGGATAGATACGGGCTTAGGGTGTAATCAGTTGGAATATAATCGCTCACGAGAACAGCTTAACATCTCGAGCTTGGTTTTTCATCTTGGAATCAGATTCTTGTGGCATAATCTAAGGGCTGTCGTTTTTAGACAATAAAAACCGTTTCAGACTGGTATACTGATACCAGACCATAGGAGGTTCGTATGAAAAAGCAAGTTTTATTAGCATTTGGAGCATTGGCACTGACTACCCTGATGAGCGCACGGGGCGCAACCGAAGTTTGGAAAGTTGTGGAGCGCGACAACTTAAACATTGCAATTGCCGAATCAGAAACCGATGTCGAGAATTTCACCGCACGTACCAGCAAAATCAAAGGCACATTTAACTTTGACCGTGAAGCCAAAACGGGTACCGGTACAATTATGGTGGATGGCGCAACGCTGGATACTGGTGTACCACTTCGTAATGAACACATGCGAAGTGCAGATTGGTTTAATTTTGATAAGAACCCGGAAATTAAATTTCAAGCCACCAGAGTGCAATTTATGCGTAACAACGACTACCGAATTACAGGTAGCCTGACCATGAATGGAGTCACAAAAGCCCTCATTACTGTGGCAACGATTAAAGTGACCAATGCCAACGCAGCCACAGCCTCGGCTCGTATTGCAGGAGACTCATTAGCCGTCAATGCCAAATTCAAAGTTAAATTGGCTGATTACAATATTAAACACCCAACCATTGCGGCTGGACGTGTGGCTGAAGAAATCGAAATTAGCCTCAAGACGATTGCGACCAATAAATAATTGCGTTTTCTGCACTACACATCTACCAGAGATACAACTCGTACTCTTATTACAGAGCGCCTATGAAACTAGCTAAATTCAAAACTGTCTTCCTAAGTCTAGCCTTGCTTGCCGTGGTTTTGGCTTTGGGTGGTGTGATTGCCTCGAGTATTCTCATCCGCGATGCTGTTTTTGCCCAACGCGCCGAAAAACTAGAAGCCGCCGAGTTATTTGGTGATAGCGGTGAGCGTCTCTTGCTTGGTAGTCCCCAAAAATTCCTTGCCTTAGATGCCAAAGCCTTCCTGGATGGTACAGGCGACCAAGGAGCAAAGCTCTTAAACGATGTCTACTTGCGTGAGAACAAAATCTATCCGATTCAAGTTAAAACCGTCGAGTTCTTCAGGAACATCACTTTACTGGCTTGTTTGCTCGGTGGCGGACTGATGTTTGGACTGTGGTTTTTAGCAAATCGTTCTAAACCAAACCAATCACAAATGGCTTAGAATTGTCTTCAGGATACCGTCGGTGTGCTTGCCGACGGTTTCTTAATTCAAAAACTGTTAGACTTTCGCCATGAAAACCATTCGTTTTGGTGTCCTCGGCGCAGCAAAAATTAACAACGCAGTTATCCCCGCAATGCACGCTGCAAAAAACATTGAATGTGTTGCCATTGGCACACAAAACCCAGATAAAGCCCAAGCTCAAGCCCAAAAACTCGAGGTTGGGCAAGTCATGAGTTACGAAGCCTTGCTCGAGTCAGACATAGATGCGGTTTATATTCCGTTGCCAAACCATTTGCATTTGCCTTGGGCATTAAAGGCACTCGAAGCTGGCAAGCATGTCTATGTTGAAAAACCAATGGGCTTGAATCCATTACAGGTGACGCAAATTCTTGAGTCTGCCAAAGCCAAAAACTTACTGGCAATGGAAGGCTTTATGTACCGTCATCACCCACAATTTACCCGCGCCAAAGAAATTATAAATAGTGGGGTATTAGGCGAAATTCGTTTAATTCGTTCAAGTTTTTCTTTTATGCTCGAGCAACCCGAGAACATTCGTTGGGTGCGTTCTTTTGGTGGCGGCGCACTCTACGACCTTGGCTGCTACTGCATTAACGCCACATTGTTGCTGCTTGGGCAAACACCAACCCAAGCCGTGGCTCGAGCGCGAGTTGGCGGGGTCACAAAAAGTGAAGAATTTTCGGATTTAACAAGTAGTGCCATCCTCGAGTTTGCTTCGGCTCAGGCGGTTTTTGAATGCTCAATTGCCATGCCAGACCGTCAACACCTCGAGATTGTCGGCTCAAAAGGGATTTTGGAACTGCCGCAATTTGTCCACCCAGCCCAAGAAATCGGTACTTTGGTGCTAAATGGTGCAACCGAAAAAACCGAACAAGCCAACCGTTACCAACGCCTACTCGAGCATTTTGCTGATGTGGTGAATGGCGAAGCGGCGCTAAAATTTGGAGCAGAAACCGACAGTACCAATCCGCTCAACCAAGCCAAAACCATTGAAATGGTGCAACAAGCCATGGGATACGAAATCAAGACTTCAGAATAGAACTCGAGAAGACCTGATAAAGCCTCCGAAAAGTCCAAAATCCTAGAACCGAATATCAGAAAAGCAGGGCGAACACGGGGGTTCGCCCCTACGAAATACATTTTTATGCCCTTTTGTAGGGACAGACCCTCTCTTGACCATAGACACGCACCTTACGGGCATGGTCGCCTGTGTCTGTCCTGTGCTAACGATAATTTCCCATTCTTTCGGAGGCTCTAAAGACCTGATGTGGGACTCGAGACTCCCGCGCTTATGTGCTATGCTGCCACTCGGGTGCGAAATTCTCGCGCCAATTTTCTTGTGCTTAAGGTTCATGCACACTGCGAGCGAAATCTTCGCCGCTTTTTTTTGAGGTTGTCATGCAGGAATTCCGTAACATCGCCATTATCGCCCACGTAGACCACGGCAAAACAACGCTGGTGGATGGGTTACTTAAACAAACGCATACTTTCCGCGATAACCAAGCGGTTCAAGATCGGGTCATGGATTCTAACGCCTTAGAGCGCGAGCGCGGCATTACGATTTTGGCTAAGAACACAGCCGTGGAATACCACGGTATTAAAATCAACATCATGGATACCCCCGGTCACGCCGATTTCGGTGGCGAGGTCGAACGTGTGCTTGGCATGGTGGATGGCTGTTTGCTGTTGGTGGATGCTTCCGAAGGTCCAATGCCGCAAACCCGTTTTGTCCTTAAAAAAGCCCTCGAGTTGGGGCTGCACCCAATTGTGGTAATTAACAAAATAGACCGCAAAGACCAACGCATCACCGAAGTGGTCAATTTAACCTTTGATTTGATGGCAAGTTTAGATGCCACCGACGAACAACTAGACTTCCCGATTATTTACGCCATTGCGCGTGAAGGCAAAGCCTTTAAGGACTTAGAAGCCCCAAAAGAAGACTTGGACGAACTACTCGAGTTAATTGTCAAGCACGTTCCACCACCAAGTATCGAAATAGATAAGCCGTTTCAGATGCTGGTGACAAACCTAGATTACTCCGATTACCTTGGGCGTATCGCCATTGGGCGGGTACGTCGTGGCAAAGTCAAACGCAACGAATATGTGATGGTCATGCACAAAGATGGCACACAATCTAAAGCCAAGGTTAGCCAAGTCTTTACCCACATGGGTTTAGCCCGTATAGATGTCGAACAAGTTTTTGCTGGCGATGTGGTGGCAATTGCGGGTTTGGAGGATGTTGGTGTCGGCGAA
>JAYWHB010000140.1:0-1677 GCA_043777915.1 Deinococcales bacterium | reverse complement strand
CGAGTTATGGGCATTTTGGACAGGCACACTTGCCTTGGGAACAAACCGACCGAGCCGCGAGGTTAGCATGAAATTACGTGACCAACTCGGTCAAACCTTTACCTTGACCGCCGAACTTGACCCGCCGCGTGGTTCGTCATCCACAAAATTACTCGAGGAAGCCGCCGCCGCGCAAAAACTTGTGGATGCAGTTAATATCTCTGATAGCCCTCAAGCCAATTTGCGAATGAATCCCTTGGTGGCAGCCCATTTGGTGCAGAGTCAGCTTGGCTTAGAAGTGATTGCCCATTTTACTTGCCGTGACCGCAATGTACTGGGTTTACAATCCGAATTGCTTGGTGCAGCCGCCCTTGGGGTGCAGAACATTTTGTGTCTACGCGGCGACCCGCCTGAAAAGGGCGACCACCCAGAAGCCAAAGGTGTTTTTGAAGTAGATGCAGTGGGTTTAACCCGTATTGTCAGTGGCTTAAACGCAGGCAAATCCCATGCTGGACGTGACCTCGAGCCAAGTAACTTTGCAATAGCTGTTGCCGCTAACCCAAGTGCCACCGACCTGACCCTCGAGAAGCAACGGTTCTTGGAAAAAGTAGCCGCAGGAGCGCACTTTGCCCAGACCCAACCTGTCTTTGAAATGGAAACTGTTAGGCGGTTTATAGACATTGTGCAACCAAGTATTCCTGTACTGTACGGTGTGCTGCCCGTACTCAGTCTCGAGATGGCACAACGGGTTTCTAAATGGGCAAGCATCCCCGAGGCATTACTGATAGCCCTCGAGCATGGTGGACGAGCGGCAGGCATCGCATGGGCGCGAAAAGTCGTGCAGGATTTACGCCAAGTTGGTGTAGCAGGAGCGCATATCTATCCACTAGGACGAAGTAAGGTACTGGCAGAAGTGTTGATGGACTGATTCCTCCCTCTTTCGCCCTTTGCCCTTTGCCTTTCCGTCTGTTCAATCCGCCTTTCTCGAGCTACAATAAGCACATGGCATCAAAAACCCCTAAAAATGTGGATGTGGATATTAACAAAGACGTAATCACTGGAATTGCCAGCATTGCCCTCGAGGGTGTGCAAGGTGTTGTGCCAGTCTCACCGCCGTTACAATTGGGCGAATTTTTCAATGGCAAGCGCTTAAAAGGCATTAACGTCTCGAGGGATGGCAGTAATGTAACCGTGGATTTAAGTGTCAATGTGGATTACGGCAGGGTCATCCCCGATGTGGCAAAAGAAGTGCAACGCACGGTTGCCGAAAACATTGAAGTCATGACGGGTTTAAGTGTGCAGAGTGTCAATGTGACGGTACAAGGTGTGGTATTGCCTTTGGTTGCCAATGTCTGAACCGCTTATCTTGAATGGCAGTAACTCAGCATCCTTGAGTGGTAGTAATAAAGCCAGAGAACTTGCTTTTCGGGTCTTATTCTCGAGCGAACAAGGTAAACACAGCATCAACCAAGCATGGGTCGAAGCCAAACTCGATTTACAACACGCCCTAGATGATGCCCTAGACCCAGAGACCGAAGAAGGAATGCTCGAAGCCAGCGCGGAAAGCCTCAATCCCGAAGCCATTGCTTTTGCCCATCGCTTGCTTCTGGGTTACGACGAACATCGTGACCATGTGGATCAAACCCTGCAACGGGTCATCGAAGGTTGGACGTTTAGCCAAATGAGCCAAACCGACCT
>JAYWHB010000139.1:0-1679 GCA_043777915.1 Deinococcales bacterium | reverse complement strand
GGAGTTGTTGGGGTTGTTGGGGTTGTTGGGGTTGTTGGGGTTGTTACTGTGCTTGGAGTTGTTGGAGTCGTTGTCGTGCTTGGGGTCGTTGTCGGTCTCGAGACTGGTGCTGGCTCAATCTTAAAGACGGGTGGCTCAGAAACGACTGGACGGCTAGGGGTGCTAGGCGTTTGGGTCGCCGCAATGGTGTTCGGAGTTACAGATGGCGTTGTTGGATTTGTCGTGTTCGTTGGATTAGAATTGGTATTTGTAGGTGTTGTGGCTTGAATTGGGGCTTGAATTCTAGGCGAAGCCGCCAAAATTTTAGGGGTTATTGAAAAAACTGAGCCAGCAACAAGCCCTGTTGTTGGTGGTCGTGGCTGGACTGCTGCTGTTGTTGCTGCTTGTGGAGTCTTGGTAATCAGCACCTTTGGAATGACTGGACGTTGTTGGGCAACAACCACTGGAACAGGTTTAACAGTGGTGCTTGTTCCGGCTGGGGCTGCTGCAACACCCGAACCACTTGTTGGTCGTGGTGCAAATGGTGAGGACACAATCGGTGTTCGGATGACTTGTGGCGCGGCTGTTGGACGAACAATGGTTGGTTGTTGCGGTTGTGGATTAAATACCGCAATCACAGGATTACCCTGATTGCCCGAATTAACCACGGCTACAGATGTAGAGCCTGATTGTGGTAACGGCGCAAATGGATTAACCACTCGAGGCGCTACAGGTTTTGGGGCTGGTTTAATGGCTGGTTTGGCAGTTGGTTTTGTACCCGAGGCAGCTGTAGCCGTAGCTGGTTTAGGCTTATCAGCAATCAGAGGAATATTGCCAGCCTCTACGCCAGTACCAGCCGCAGTAGTGGTAGGCGCAGTAGTGGTAGGTGTTGTTGGAGTTACAGTTGTTGGTGTAGTCACTGGTTGTGTTTGTACGATTGGGTCTGGAACTGGGGCTGCGGGTGGATTTAAGGCAAACCAAACACCGACACTACCTAAAAGGGCAAGTAACCCAACGCCTAAAAGCATAGGTGTCGAGACTTTAGGGAGGTTCATGCCTTGTTTTTTAGCTGGTGCGGTTTGACTCACCTCAGATTCGCTCAAATCATCTTCGAAGTCACTCATCGCGGTACCTCCGGGGTTGTTACAGGTGTTGTTATTACTGGGACTTGGCATAACGGGTTAAGTGGGCGATCTACTGCCCCTCGAGCCGCGTCGTAGACATAGGCGATTACAGAAATTGCGGCGGTTAGTTTAGGGTCAGAAGTCGTTTCTGTAGTGGCATTATTGTTGTTACCACCAAGCGTTAAGTTGACACCATCCATGCGTAAGAAGCGCTGCTGGCTCTCGAGTGATTGCAAAATGCCAATCATCGAGGTAAATGAACCGGTCACATTTAAGGCGGTACTGACGGCTCTTACCCCAGCAGGCAATACACCTGTAGTTGCACCGACTGACCTAGAGAGTGTATTGATTTGTCCTTTATTATTACCAACTTGCAACTTAAAGGTTCGCATTAAGTCAGCGTATTGTTCTTTACTTGGCAGCGCATTGAGGAATTCTTTGCGTTGGACTTGTAAATCGGCAACCACTGTACAAAGCTGCGGCACATTGGCTTTGGCACGGTTTCCCACAGCAATTTTTTGATCCAAGTCGGTGATTTCGGTTCTTAAAGCAGCTTGTTCGTCTAAGACAGGTTGG
>JAYWHB010000138.1:0-4742 GCA_043777915.1 Deinococcales bacterium | reverse complement strand
CCAAAAACAGACAATTGGTCACAGGGCGGACACGGGGGTCCGCCCCTACCTGACGTATTTTTATGGATTTTGTAGGGACAGACCCCTGTGTCTGTCCTTCTAGGAAACAATGTTTCATCATTTCCAAATAGGGAAGTTATTTACGGACAAATCCTAAGAAGCCCAACAGCTTTTACAAAACCTCGGAGGCATGGTAATCTTTGTGTGGTAGTAAATGCGCCCGTAGCTCAGTTGGATAGAGCGAAGCACTCCTAAGGCTTAGGTCATCCGTTCAATTCGGATCGGGCGCACCATTTTGTACCTGAGTTAATGAATCGCTATAAATCAAATGCCCTTCGCGCCAAGTAGCGGCTACTCGAGAACCACGCAAAACGGTCAGGTCGGCAAAAAAACCTGTTTGAATTGCACCGCGTCCAACCAGCCCCGCAGCTTTGGCTGGCTCGAGTGAAATGAACTGCACGGCTTGGTGCAAAGGTGTACCTTCGTCGGCAATCCGCAGGGCGGCATGGAGCAAACTAGCAGGGTGATAATCGGCACATAAACCATGCACCACCCCTGCTTTGATGCCCTCGAGCGCCGATAAATTCCCTGAATGGCTGCTGCCACGTAGGGCATTCGGTGCGCCCATAATCACCTTCATCCCCGCTTGGTTAGCGGCTTTTGCAGCCTCGAGCGTCACAGGAAATTCTGCGATACTTATACCGAGTTGCTGCATCAGCGCTACTTTTTCTGATGTGTCATCGTCGTGGCTGGCAAGCGGGATTTGGCGCTCCACAGCCAAACCAGCTATCCCTTTGGCAATTTCCCAACTGATGGGGGTCTCGAGGTGGGCTTGGGCGGTTGCTTCGGCGGCTTGGCGGTTTCCACCTAACCATTTGGTCATGTATTCAACATAATACTCTAAGTTTCTAAACTGCCCTTGACCGGGGGTGTGATCCATTAAAGAGACCATCTGCACCAAGTTTTCTTTTAGTAAGCGCTCGAGCAAAGGCACACCGCTAGGAACACTGACTTCAAAGCGCACATGTACCAGAATTTTAGTGCGTAATTCGTTTTTTGCTTCCTGTATGGCATGAATCAGGCTCTCAGCGCGGCTTTCGGAACGCAAACCGGGTCCATCGGCTAAGGCGACTGCCGCATAAGCTGTGGTGATCCCATTGCTGGCTAAGCGCTTATCGAGTTCGGCAAGCGCCACTGGAAGTGGAAACTGCGTATTGGGGCGCGGCTCGAGTTCTCGTTCGAGCATATCGCCATGAATGTCCACGATTCCGGGCAATAAGGTGCGGTCGCTTAAATTTACTCGAGGGAGGCTTGATGTTTTATCTGGCGCATCTTGAATTTGGGCAATATATCCGTCTTCGATGCGAACAAAACCATGTTCTAAGGTCTGGTCGGGCAGGACAACTTTGGCATTCTCGAGCCAAAAATTCATGCCAGACATCGAAGCTGTGTTCATGTTAATCGCGCTCTGATTTTAGCCGAAAGAAAATCCACCAGAAAAACCGCTACCAAAATCACCATCAACACGGCGCTGGCTTCCTTAAAATTAAAACTCCGCATCGTTTCGGTGACAAACAGCCCAATCCCACCAGCCCCGACCAAACCAAGCACACTGGCAGCCCGAACATTACTTTCAAAGCGGTATAAACTCATCGAGACCACGGTTGGCACAATTTGCGGAAAAATGGCATGGGTAAAGACCTGAATCGGATTTGCACCACTGGCTTGCACCGCTTCGATTTGACCGTTATCCACAACTTCAATCGCTTCGGCATAAAGTTTTGCCAGCACCCCTGTGGTATGCACCGCCAAGGCTAGAATTCCGGGAAAAGGTCCTAAACCGACAGCTGCCACAAAAATCAGTGCCAGTACAAATTCATTTAAGCCACGCAGCACATCGAGGACACGCCTTGCTATTTGGTAGACAATTTTATTTGGGGCAGTGTTGGCAGCCGCCAGTATCGAAATTGGTAAAGCGGCAATGGCTGCTAGGACTGTTCCCCAAATCGCCATTTTGACGGTCAGGAGCATTTGGTCAACAAAAATCCAGCCCCTTGTAAAATCGGGCGGAAAAAAACCACTGTCTGGGCGTTCGGCAGTTCCGAACAACAACTTTTGTGATTCACCAAAACCAGAAATCAGTTTGGGGATGCTGAGTTCCGTGCCGAACGTTGCCCAGAACAACAACATTGCCACGCCGAGCCAGACGAGTTTTGTGAAGTTGCGTTGCCCGATTACTTTTGCTGGAGCTTCAATATTTTTAGTCATAATTTTTATTTTGACCTCGAGCGGGGTCGGCTCGAGGTCTGGAATGGAGGGGGCAGCAAGCCGTGTTTATCGCATTGGTTTTGCTGATTGAATTTTTAGGTTCTCAAAACTGGCACTGATTGCCTTACTTCAAGCAAGTAGAGCTTTTGTAGGCGTTAATCTGACGAAACGGCTGATAGTCTTTGCTCGAGGTGCTGACGTAGCCTTTTAATGCTCCAGCAGCCAAAAATGTAGGGTCTTTGAAACGCAAGAATGCCGATTTGATTTGGGCTTTTAGGCTTTCAGGCAAGTCTTTACGGTAAGCCCAAGGTGAGCCTGGAATTTTCTTAGACTTGTAAACTGTTTGAAAATCGCTTTTCTTGACGACACCTTTTGCAATTGCGGCATCAAGGCTGATGTCGTTGGTTGCGCCAACTGTAATTCTGCCGTTTGCAATACCAAGAATTACATTTTCGTGTGTTCCCGAGAAGTAAACTCGCTTAAAAAATTGCTCTGGTTCAATGTTCAACAGTGTGCAGAAGGAATACATTGGTACGCGGAAACCACTGGTACTCGAGGGGTCAACAAAAGCAAATTCTTGCCCTTTAAGGTCATTGGTGGTACGGATACTACTACCACTTTTGGCAAGGATTAAACTGTAGTACCCAGTTCCACTCGAAATCGAATTTTCAACCACAAAGGCTTCGGCATTGGCACGGTCTTCGGCATCGAGATAGCTACCGGGTCTGTAATAGGCTACATCCACTTGTTTTGCAGCCTGTGCTACGACTACAGCAGCATAGTCTGCGCCATTACGGAAATTGACTTTAATACGCAAGTTTTTTTCTAAAAACGCAATCAATGGTTTGAATCGCTCAGTCGCGTCACGGCTGGTTTCGACTGGCACAGTAGCGATGGTGAGTTCTTTGGGCCAATTGGCACGATCATTCTGGGCGCTCGAGACACCAAGCGCAGTGAGGGACGCAATTCCAAATGCAGCAACAAGTAATTTTTTCATGTATTTCTCCTTAAAACTTAAGCATTGACGAATGGTGATGTATTCAAGCGTTGACCAGCAAAGGTGTATGTGAAAGGTCTGGGATGGGTTGTGCAGCTTTTTGTTCGTCGTAATAAAGCGCTCTGGTGACTGCTTCGGTTAGGGCGTTAGGATGTCCGTCAAAAACCACGCTGCCACGTTGTAACGCCACAACCCGCTCGGCATATTCACGTACCGCATCCAGGTGGTGCAAATTGGCAATCACAGCAATGCCATCTTCGGCTTGGATTTGGCGCAGCAAGCCCATGACTTGCTCCGAGGCTTTGGGGTCAAGGGCGCTGATTGGTTCATCGGCTAAAATGAGTTTGGGTTGCTGGGCAAGCGCTCGAGCAATCCCGACACGCTGCTGTTGTCCGCCCGAGAGTGTATCGGCACGCTGCCAAGCGTAATCTGCCATGCCGACCCGCTCGAGTGCGGCAAACGCTAACCCACGGTCTTGGAGCGTATACATCCGCACAGTTGACCTCCATGTTGGCATCACTCCGAGCCGTCCAATCAGCACATTCTCGAGAGCGGTTAAGCGCCTGACCAAATTAAATTGCTGAAAAACCATGCCAATTTTGCGCCGTGCTGCCAGCACTTGGGCTGATTTCGCACGGCTAATCTCGAGGTTATCAATCGTAACTTTACCTGTGGTCGGGCGCACCAAACCATTTAAGATTCGCATTAAAGTGCTTTTGCCAGCGCCGCTTGGTCCGATGAGAACCGTAAAGGCTTCTGCACCAATCTCGAGATTGATGCCTCGCAGGGCTTGTGTGCCATTAGAGTAGGTGTGATTGACATTCTCGAGTTGAATCATGGTTGCCTTTGACCCGAGCAACTTATTCGTATAATGTCAGGCTTTTGTAAGTCACAGAGTCATGACAAAACCTTAACTGAACTTTCTCGAGGAATAACTTCGGCATCTAACCAAACAGTGCGGGCTTGCCCTTGGTAGCCACCCATTCGCTCGAGTAACAGGGACATGGCACTTTTGGCGGCTCGAAGTCCGGGGCGGCGAATACTGGTTAGTCTTGGGCGCACCACTTCGGCTTCTGGAATGTCATCGCAGCCCGTAATTGCCATGTCTTTTGGGATGCTGTAACCCGCGTCATGCAGTGCCAAAAGTGCTTCGATTGCCATTAAATCGTTTGCTACCACCAGTGCATCAGGTGGATTTTTTTGACGAATCAACTCGAGGGCTAACACCCCAGCGCTGCCCGCTTTGTATGTCCCTTGGCGCATCCACGCTTGGCGAAACGGCAATTTAGCAGCCTTTAAGCCACGGCGGTAGCCAAGGTAGCGCTCGACAGCAGTTGCGGTCTCGAGATTGCCAGAGATATGCCCGATTCTCGAGTAACCTTGGGCAGCCAAATGCAGCACCATTTGTTCAAAGGCAGCAAAGTTGCGGGTCAGCACACTATCCACATTGGGATAGGTAAGGCTACCACCAACTGTG
>JAYWHB010000137.1:0-1681 GCA_043777915.1 Deinococcales bacterium | reverse complement strand
ATTCCCGTTCGGGTTTTGAGGGTCAAACCCTTGGTAGTCCTCGCCTTTGTCTATTTTGTCTTGAGGGTTGCGTCCGCGTTGTCCGCCTTCTGTGCCATTGCCTGATTGATTTGCGCCATTTTGTCCATTTTGTCCTTGTCCGTTTTGTCCACCCTGAGCGCCGTTTTTTCCGTTCTGTCCTTGTCCGTTTTGGCTGCCTTGTTGTCCATTCTGCCCGTTTTGATTGTCCTGCTGTCCATTTTGTCCGCTTTGGTTGCCTTGCTGCCCATTTTTATTGCCTTGTTGCCCCTGTCCAGTTCCGTTCTCCCCGTCGCCATTTTTTCCGTCGGCACTGCCCGAATTTCCAGCGCTTGGTGGGTTGGCATCCTCGACTTTACCGCCCGATTCACCAGATTTATTTGGGTCGCGGTCCCTTACTGCGCCACGTTCTAGGGCTTCTAAGAATTCTTTAGAAATGGCTTCGGGGTCTTCGGTGGCACTACCACCGCCGGGTTTCAGAGCGCCTAAATTCTGCTCGGAGACACTGCCGCCAGAAGCTGCCTGCCCCGGTTTGGCATCTGCCCCTGCTGGTGGTGCATCTCGAGTCGGTGCGTCTAAAATCGGTTCGGAGGCTTGTCCGGCTGCTGTGCTTGGCGAATTGGGATTATCAAAAGATTCTCGGGTGATAGTGCGGTCAGTTGGGCTAAGGGCAGCATTGATGGTGCGTGGCGGTAGCACCAGCAGCAAACTTAAAAGCAGCACCATACCCAAACCCTCGAGCCAAGGCAGGGCTGGAAGGGTGGCGTTTTTTTGGGTCGCCAGCGCCATGTTTAGTAAGCGGTTTTGGAAACCATGTTCGTCTGGTTTGGCGCTTAGGGCAGTGGTATAGGCAGCGCCAGCCGTATTCTCGATTTCTTGCAGGGTTTTTTCTGGTTTGGCGGTTGGCATCAAAACGCCAAGTAAGGCAAGCAACAACCACAACGGCGACGCGCCTAAAGCCCAAACCACCAAAAGTAAAAGTGCCACGCCAATTAGCACGGCTCGGGTTTTGATTTGAATGGCGCGTCTGGTAAACCATTGGCGGTGTAGGTTCAGGCTGGGGTGTTGCCAGTACGTGGGTAAATTGCGGCGTATCATGTCACTCCTTGTTGGCGAGGTTTGGTCAAGAGCATCAGTATAAAACACACAATACTCGAGCCAATTAAGAGCAACATTGGTAAAGCATAAACACTGGGTTGAAAGCCATTAAAAAAAAGTGCCAGCACACCCAAGGCAGGAAAAAACTGTGAGGCACTGGGCAACATCCTTGCAAATCCATATGAACCTAAAGCAATCAGGTAACTCGAGAAAATACTGCTTGGGAAACCTTCACGGGCTTCTATCGAAAAAGCCCAGAGTTCTGGTGGTGCAAGAATAATTGCCCATAATGTCAGGGCGTAGAGTGCATCTAGGGGTTTGGCTTGGTGCAGCAATGTGCCTAACACCATCAGCCCAATTAAACGCAAGCCACCTATCGCATGAAAACCCAGTGGTTCGAGTCCAGTGGTTCTGGGGCTGAGGGCAGCCAAGGTCAATATCTCGAGGGCAATAACGACACTGAGGACTTGATAAGGCATTTCTTGTTCAAAAATATCGTTCATGGCTGTTCCGCCAAGGCAATCAGGAGTGTGCCACCTTCTTGTTGCGCCATCACACTTCCTTC
>JAYWHB010000136.1:0-4748 GCA_043777915.1 Deinococcales bacterium | reverse complement strand
TTGAGGCGACAATTTGAGGCTGCTGCTCAAAAAAAACCTTCTTCATCTCGAGCAGCATTTGAGGGCTAATCAGTGGCATATCCGCCAGCATTAAAAGCGTGTTGTCTGGTTTTAAGACATTCACAGCCGTTTGGAAACTTGTTTCCATTTTGCCATTGTTAAATTCATGGTTGATGACAAATTGTACTGGCTGCCCCTCGAGTGAGGTTTTAAGTAACTCTGCATCACGCCCAAGAACCACCAAGACTTTTGGACTGACCTCGAGCGCAGTTTTAACCGCTCGTTGGAGCAAAGTTTGCCCAGCAATCGGCATCAGCAATTTATGCTGTCCCATTCGGCTTGAAGTACCCGCCGCTAAAATCACGATGTTCATGAGTGAATTGGATTTAAGAGCGAGACAATATCGCGCCTTTCTCGAGATGCCAGCAGTGCTTTTTCTTCTTCTATCGTGTCATCCCACATGGATTTGGCACTGCGGTGTGTCCACCCGAAATCAGTTTGGGCTTTCCCACTCGAATCAAATAAACTAATTCGTCCAGCTTCAACCAGTTCCCTCGAGAACACGGCAGGCAGTCCAATGGCGCGTTGTAACGGCTCGAGTGGGTAGAACACGGCTTTTAGGAGGTTGACAGGCAACCAAGCGCGGCTTTTAGCGCCACCAGCATGGTTGCACCAGAATTTGAACATATCGGCTCGGGTGTGTGCCTGACCACCCAGAAAGTAAGTCTCGCCGAGTTTGGCTTGACTTGCGGCTTGCACCACACCTTCACAAAGGTCATCCACATGTACCAAAGAAAGTTTGACTTCGGGAGTCCATGCAATTGGTGGCAGTAAATGACATAAATACATCCGTAGCGTATAGCCAAAACTCGAGTGGTCATTTGCACCAACCACCGCATTCGGACAAAGAATGGTGAGTGGTAAACCACGTTTTTGTAAATTCAGCGCAGTTCGATGTGCCGCTTTTTTGGTGCGTTCATAATGGGTTCTAAACGATTCGGTTTGAGGAAAATTCTCGTCTCGAGCCACTTGATGGGAACTGCCTCCATATGCCCAAGTGGTAGATAAATACAACGAACGTGGTACACCGAGTTCCAACGCCAAACCCAAAGTATTTTCTGTGCCGCGAATGTTGACCGCGTTCATCCGTTCAATCCCAGCCGCATCTAAGCCCAATTCGTAGACCCCAGCGTTATGAATCACCACATCCGCGCCCTGCATGGCTAAACGCATGGATTCTTTGTTGGTCACATCGCCCTGCACCAGCACTGCTCCAAACCCTTCGATTTTTTTAGCTTCCAAACTATTTGGACGACGCACCAAAGCCGTGACTTGCGCCCCGTGTGCGAGTAAGGCTGGAACAAGTCGTTGCCCAATAAAACCAGTACCGCCAGTCAAAAAAACCTTCATGCCCTAAAATCATACATGGCTTGAGGCAATTTGCCCAACGGACAAAAACACACCAGCCCTCGAGTTAGACTTAAAACATGTACGACCTAGCCATCATCGGCGCTGGACCTGTGGGCTTAGCGGCTGCCATCGAAGCCAAAAATTTAGGCATGAGTTATATTATTCTCGAGAAGGGTTGCGTGGTCAACGCGATTTTTGAATACCCAACCTACATGACTTTTTTTACCACTGCCGAACGCCTCGAGATTGGCGAACACCCTTTTGTGACCAGTACCGACAAAGCTACCCGCAAAGAGGCATTAGCCTATTACCGTTTGGTCAGCGCTCGAGAAAATTTGAACTTGCGTCAATACACCGAAGTTCTCCAAATTCATCCAGCCCCAGCCGGATTTACGTTAGAAATCGAAACCAAAACCAGCGATATAAGCGCCATCGAATGCCGTTACTGCATTGTTGCCACGGGTTACTTTGACAACCCAAATCGCTTAGAAATTCCTGGCGACGACCTCGAGAATGTGGCATATGGCTACACCGAAGCCCATCCTTTTTGGGGCTTAAAGGTGACGATTATTGGCGGAGGTAACAGTGCCGCCGATGCTGCCCTAGATTTATACCGCCACGGCGCAAATGTAACCCTAGTTCACCGAGGCGCAGACATTAAAAACACAATCAAATACTGGATGAAACCCGACTTAGAGAACCGCATCAAAGAAGGCAGCATCAAAGCGATGTTCAAAAGCACTGCCAAACAAATCACCCCTGAAGCGGTGATTCTCGAGACCCCAAACGGTGAAGTTACCCTGCCTACCGATTTTACTTTTGTCTTGGTTGGCTACACCCCCAACACCGAACTTTTTGAAGGGGCTGGAATCATTCCAGACGCAGACTCGAGAATTAAAGTGAATCCAAATTTTGAAACCGAAGTGGGCGGTTTATACGCCATCGGCAGTTGCTACGCTGGGCGTTTCACAGGACAAGTGTTTATTGAAAATGGCAAAGTAGATGCAATCGCAGCCATTGCGGACATCAAGCAAAAACTCGAGGACAGATAAAGGAAAAAGGAGGAAAGAGGAAGCTCTTAGCTTCCTCTTTCCTCCTTTTTCCTTCCTCCGCCTTTAATCGTTATCGAATTCTGGCATTTGGTAACTGCCCGCTTGTTGGCGTTGCAGTTCCTCGGCTTGACGTTGCTTTTCTTGGGCAAGGTGCTTGTCCAGACGGGCTTGGTCTATTAAATTAATACCCATCTCGAGTTTACCAGTTGCCATTTCACGCATTGCCACAGTAATTAAATTACGGGTGTTGGTACGTTGGTCGGGTGGAATAATCGGTGGGACACCACTTTTAAGCTGCATGGCGCGTTTGGCAATGGCAACACTGAGTTTGTACTTACTATCGGTTTGCGATAAGAGTTTATCAATATTTTTTTCACTCATAAAACATCCTTAGACCAAGACTAAAGACTTGGCAACCTTATAAGTGTACTCGAGTCTTGAACTTTTGCCTAGAGGCAGGAAAAGGCAAAAGTCGAAAGAACAATCAAGTCCATTGTTCGAGAGTGATTTATACGTCAATGCCCTCCAGCCCTCACCCAACTCGCTTGAAGCTCGTTACCCTCATCCCGCCAAACAGCGCGGGAGAGGGTTGTTCGGTTTGTTTTGTCATTCCAGATTCAAGATATGAAAAGCAAAAACCACTACCCCAGAACCCCCTCTTTTTCGAGGGGGTCGCCGAAGGCGGGGGGAGTGCCTGAGAGGTTACGTTCTTACGTGCTAAACAATTTAGCCCCTTGCACGTTCAAAGGCATCTGAATCCAACCTAATGTTCATCACGCTTTCTAAGTCCATCATCCCATGCTCGAGGCTTGGCATTTGATTAGTGATGTCGGTCTCGAGTTTCAGAAAAAACGCCAGTTCATTTGGGTGACTGATTTCTGGGCGGCTACTCAGCATGGCGGCGTGACGAATGCCCGTGCTGGTGCTGGCTTGCGAACCAACCATAATATTTTTACCAGCACTGCTTGCCATGCGAATCATTTCTAAACTGTCGGTAAAGCCATTACGAGCAGTTTTGATGTTCAGAATGTCAAAGGTGTCAAAGTCAAGTTCACGCTCCAAATCGGCTGGGGTAAAGCACGAATCATCGGCAATCATCGGCAAAATACCAAGGCGTTTGAGTTCGGCTCGGGCTTTGATTTTTCTGACTGGGAGCGGTTCTTCAACCCAGAGTATTCCAGCCTGACGCATTTTCTCGAGTGATTTGGCGGCGGTGCTTGGCTCGAGGGTTTCGTTGCTGTCAGCGTACAGTTTAACCGTATTGCCAAATTCGGTTTTTAAGGCGTTCGTTATTGCTAGGTCAGCTTCGGTATTGCGTCCCACCTTTAATTTAAGGACTCGTACTCCAGCTTGTACCACTTCCCTTGCTTCTTCTAACATAATTTGGGGCTTGGCGATGCCTAAAATAAAACTGGTCTCGAGGTGCGGCTTAACCCCACCAAGTAGTTCAATTAGTGGTTGATTCAAATGTGCGGCTCGAGCTTCCCAGAGTGCCATGTCCAGCGCTCCTTTGGCACAATTATTATTCGGTAAGCCCGAAAAGACTTCTTTAATTCCGTCTGTGTCGGTAATATCTAGTTCACACAACCTAGGCTCGAGCAAGGCAACAGCCGCTTTAATGCTGCCAAGCGTTTCGCCGTAAATCGTGGGGCGCGGCGGGGCTTCGGCTATGCCAGTTAAACCATTTTCTAAAGTAACCCGAATTAAACAATGTTCGGCTCGAGCCAACTGCCCGTATTTCCCCCATGCCAAAGCACTTTTCAGGGGCAAAGAGAACGGCATCACCTCGAGTTTTAGGATTTTCATGATGTCATCCAATCACGGATTTTGAAGGCAATACTTTCTGGGGTGTCCGTTGTTGTGTCAAGGTACAAGACCCGCCTTGGCTCAAAGGCTTGCAAGTAGGCATTGGCGGTTTTTGGGTTGTAATTCTGGCGTTCTGTGACCACAATTCGCACTTTGGCTTCGAGGTCAGACGGGTCGGCTGGCAGTGCCTCGAGTTCTAAGAGTTCTTGGGGGGTAAAAATAGCTGTGATGTTTTGAATCTCTCGCAAGTTGGTTTTTTGTTGGCTGATTTGATCAAAAGCATCGTTGCGCCCAAGTAAACGCTTGACTCGGGTTAAATCTGGGGCATCAAGGGCAATAAATCTGGCTTTTGGAAAGGCAAGGGCTGCGTGTTGGACTTCGTTTAAGCCGCGTAATCCATCAAATAAAATCGGGGCTTGTAATTGTACATAAATGTTTTCTAGGGCTTGCGCCATACCGCCGGGGTGGGTCTGGCGGTAC